>NZ_JBALOW010000127.1:8081-15300 GCF_036965085.1 Bacillus sp. JJ1532 | reverse complement strand
GATAAAAACTCTTTCTTTGATATGTACTTATTAACATTATTCTTCTAGTTTTTTAAGGTTGTCAAAATGATAAGTTTAGCTTATAATCGAAAAAGTTACATATATAGTGTTTATTTTTATTCATTAACACAATATACAGTGATAAACCAATAAATATGGTGTCCGTTATGGACTTAATAGGGAATCTGGTGAAAATCCAGAGCTGTTCCCGCAACTGTAAGTGCTATCGAAATAAGTAGAAACCACTGTCTTTTTTCTAAGATGGGAAGGACTTAAAGTAGGCCAAAGCACAAGTCAGGAGACCTGCCATATTTATAACGTATTATCTTCTTCGGGAGTTGGGAAGGTAAAACGAGGGTATTTTGATAGACTATTTTTTATATTCTATTATCATATCAGCGTTTTACTTTACCCATCCTCTAGCAGAGCGATGGGTTTTTTATTTTGGAAAAAACAAGTAAAGGGGATATGAAAATGGATACATATGTTCAAACAGAATTAGATCTAGTTTTAGAAGAGTTAAACAGAGCTTCAAACTTATATAAGATTGACATTGATCCACTTAAACAGCAATTGGAGGAACTAAAGCAAAACGATGCATCCGCAAATCAATATGCACTTCTTTATTCATTAAACAAAATCTCAATGGACCAGCCAAACTGGACCTTTCTTGCAGCTCAACTATATTTAAATGAATTATATTCAGAAGCATCAAAAAATCGAGGATATAAAATGAATGTAAAATATGGGGATTTTTATAGCCTCATAATGAAGCTGACTAATATTGGTATTTATTCAGAAGATTTACTAGCTTTCTATTCAAAAGAAGAAATAGATCACTTAGATATACTGATTGACCCTGAAAAAGATTATTTATTTAACTATATTGGTTTGTTCCTCCTTGCTGACCGTTATCTTGCCAAAGATTATGAGAAAAATATTTTTGAACTGCCGCAGGAACGATTCATGATCATTGCTATGACATTAATGAAAAACGAAGATAAAGCAAAACGAATATCTTTAGTCAAGGAAGCTTATTGGGCTTTAAGCAATCTATATATGACTGTTGCAACCCCAACACTTTCTAATGCCGGAAAAAGCTACGGACAGCTTTCTTCTTGTTTTATTGATACGGTCGATGATTCCTTAGATAGCATCTATTTAAATAATTGGGATATTGCCAGATTAAGTAAGGATGGCGGCGGAATCGGCATTTATTATGGGAAAGTCCGTGCTTTAGGTTCTGACATTAAGAAGTTTAAAGGAAATTCCTCTGGTGTCATTCCTTGGATTAGACTTGTTAATGATACGGCTGTCAGTGTCGATCAATTGGGGCAAAGACAAGGAGCCATTGCCATCTATTTAGATGTTTTTCACAAGGATATCATGAATGGTTTTTTAGATTTAAAGACAAATAATGGGGATGAGCGCAGGAAAGCCCATGACATATTTACAGGAGTCGCAATTCCTGACCTATTCATGAAGAAGCTTAAAGAAGTTGATGAAACTGGTAAAAGCATTGGCGAGTGGCACACTTTTTGTCCCCATCAAGTAAAACAGGTTATGGGATGGAAGGATGAGAATGGAAACCCATTGGGACTTGAGGATTATTATGATGAGGTCGAGGAAAAACACTTTACGAGAAAATACGTAGAAGCAGTTAACCATCCCCTTCTTCCTAGAAAGAGCTATCGTGCCATGGATATTATGGCTAGAATTATGGTTTCACAATTGGAGGCTGGCACCCCTTATATGTTTTATCGAGATGAGGTTAATCGCCAAAATCCAAATAAACATGTAAATGGAAATGGAAGAACGTCTATTTATTGCAGCAATTTATGCACAGAAATTATGCAGAACATGTCAGCGACGGTCATTCAGAATGAATATCAAGACGAAGATGGAAATATTATTATCGTTCGCAAGCCTGGAGATTTTGTTGTATGTAATTTATCTTCTATTCATTTGCCAAATGCAGTTAGAGCAGGCGTGCTGGAACGCCTAATCCAAATTCAAATGAGAATGCTCGACAACACAATCGACATTAATCAAATTTCAGTAGGACAAGCAAAGTGGACGAACCAGAAATATAGAGCAGTTGGTTTAGGAACATTTGGCTGGCATCATCTCCTGGCTATTAAGGGTATGTATTGGGAATCTGACGAAGCGGTTAACTACGCAAATGGTCTATATGAGGATATAGCCTATTTTACAATACGTGCCTCAATGGAGCTTGCTAAAGAAAAAGATGCATACAAATTATTTCATGGCTCTGAGTGGCAATCAGGAGAGTATTTTAAACGGAAAGATTACTCATCTGAACGATGGAAGGACTTACAAGAAGATATTCAAAATTACGGAGTCAGAAATGGCTGGATGATGGCGGTAGCTCCGAACTCTTCAACAGCAAAAATTGGGGGCTCCACAGACGGAATCGATCCTCTTTATGCGATTGAATATGCAGAGGAAAAGAAAAACTTCAAATTCAAAGTCACCGCACCTGATTTAGATCATAACACATACAACTATTATCGCCGTGTGAGACACGAGTTGAACCAAATATGGAGCATCAAACAGAACGCAGCAAGGCAACGGCATATCGATCAGTCCATTAGCTTCAATCTTTATGTTCGCCACGATATAAAAGCAAGAGATTTATTGCAGCTTCATTTAGAAGCCTGGAAGCACGGTTTAAAAACGACCTATTATGTTCGCAGTACTTCACAAACTGAAATTGATGAATGCGAAGCTTGCCATAGTTAATATATCAGCGATTTTTCAGATATATCGACGACTTCCCGAATATATCAGCGACTTTCAATAAATATCAACGACTACCCGTAATAAATTGAAAACCATTTTCAAAAGGAGCGATTCCATGGCACACCAACAATTATTAACAAAAATAAAATTGCTAAATCCTGAGTTCCCAAATAAATCTACTAGTCTAGTAAACGGTCAAGCATCGGGGATCCTAAATTGGAATGACATTAGATATCCACAAATGTATCGAATGTATCAAACTTTATTAGCTAACTTTTGGAAGGCTCAAGAAATAAATATGCAGGATGATATTAAACAGTGGGACTCCTTAAGCAAAACTGAACAAGATGTTTTTTTACGAATTAACACGCAGCTGGCATCACTTGATAGCTTACAAACGCCTATGATGACACAAGTGATGGATTATGTAACAGACCCAAGCTTTAAAGCTATATTTGCTGTCATTTCGCAGCAGGAGGCGGTTCATAATGAATCATATTCTTATATCCTGAGTTCTCTTATTCCTATTAGTGAACAAATTGCCCGCTTTGACGAGGCAAAGGATGATACCATTGTTCGGAAGCGAAATCAGCTTATTCTTGAATCCTATGAAAAATTTAGAAACAACCCCTCTTTACAGCACTTATTTGAGCTTGGAATTAACTCAATTAATTTAGAAGGAATTTATTTTTATGCGGGCTTTGCCTTTTTCTATAATCTGGCACGTCAGCAAAAGATGCTAAAAACGAGTTCCATGATTAGTTATATTCAACGTGATGAAATGCAGCATGCCTACTTCATTGCGCAATTTATTCGTATTCTTCTTACTGAAAATCCTGAATTAAATACAGAGCAAAATATTCAATATGTATATGATACAATTCATGCAGCAGTCCAGCTTGAAAAGGAATGGGCTCATTATATATTGAAGGATATTCAAGGAATCGATTTAGATGAATTTGAAGGCTATGTTGAATACCTTGCTAATAAGCGGCTTCGGCAATTAGGTCTTCAAAACCTATATAAGGAACAGGAAAATCCAATGCCTTGGATCCATGTATTCAGTGACGAAATGATGAATGAAACGAAGTCCGACTTCTTTGAACAAAAGTCTCGTACGTATACAAAGGTTTCTCAAGATAACGGTTTTGATGAGCTATGAGAATTGGCTTAATTTATACCTCGATTAGCGGAAATACAAAAGAATTGGCATTAAAATTATATGATCTGTTTAAGAAAAGAAATTTAGATGTTTATTTATATAGCATTGAACAATTTGCCTGTAATCGGTTAAATGAATTTGATGCGGTTGTTGTTGGTACTTACACTTGGGGTGATGGGGAAATTCCTGATGAAATGATTCCTCTTTATCGGGAGTTTGAGAAAATCGATAGAAGTAACATGGTAACAGGCCTATTCGGGACAGGGGACAGTTTTTATCCTCACTACTGTGGAGCTGTTGATATATTCAGAGACCTATTAAAAGCAAAAACAGATTTATCGGTCACTTTAAAGGTTGAATTATTGCCTCAAGAACAGGATCTAACGAAATGTATAAAGTTTGTTGATTTATTTCTAGCTCGACTTGAAAATTTGATATTGCATTGATAAATGATAAAATGTAATAGAAATATTTAGCAATGTCAAAAAAATATAGGGAGTGTTGCAGATGGCTGTTGATGTATATTTTAACTTTAATGGAAATTGCCGAGAAGTAGTTGAATTTTATGCTGACGTTTTTGGAACAGATAAACCGCAAATTATGACGTTTGGTGAGGCTCCTCCAAATCCAGAATATCCTCTGCCAGAGGATGCAAAAAATCTTGTCATGCATGCAAGGCTTAACATTAGCGGAAGCAATGTCATGTTTTCAGATGTTTTTCCTGGCATGCCATTTATTAAAGGAAATAATATTAGCCTTGCCGTTGTCAGTACGAATCTTGATGAAGTGAAATCTCAATTTAACAAAATAAAAGAAGGCGGTAAAGTAGAAATGGAGCTTCAGGAAACCTTCTGGAGCAAATGCTACGGACAAGTAACTGATAAGTTTGGCATTGCATGGCAATTTAATTATGATAATGGCGAAAAAGTCATGTAGTTTTATCTAATACTGATATTAACTCTTAGTTAAACACGCTTGTTCATACATAGATCCATTTAAAAATAGACCTATAAAAAGTCTTATATGACTGTTTTATAGGTCTTTGTAATTTCTTAATATTTCATTACTCCGCCAGTATTGGCTGATGTCACAAGCTTCGAATATCTTGCTAAGTAGCCTTTTTTCACCTTCGATTCAAAGCCCTTCCAATTTGCTTTCCGTCTTTCCATTTCCTCATCAGAAATTTCCAGCTGGATGGTGCGTTTCTTTAAATCAAGCTCAATGATATCGCCATCTTCTACAAATGCGATTGGTCCCCCCTCTGCAGCTTCAGGAGAAATATGGCCGATTGAAATTCCTCTTGATGCACCTGAGAAACGCCCGTCTGTAATTAATCCAACCTTTGCTCCAAGCCCTCTTCCTACGATTTGTGAAGTAGGTGCAAGCATTTCCGGCATACCAGGACCACCTTTAGGCCCTTCATAGCGAATGACCACGACATGTCCTTCTTGTACTTTACCGGTAATGATTCCAGAAAGTGCGTCTTCTTGAGAATCAAAGCAAATCGCTGGTCCTCGATGGTAGCCGCCAACCGATTCATCAACTGCACCGACTTTAATAATCGAACCGTCCGGAGCTAAGTTTCCAAATAATACAGCCAGTCCGCCCTGCTCAGAATGTGGATTATCCAATGGTCGAATAACATTCTTGTCCAAAATATCACTGCCAGCAACATTTTCGCGAATTGTTTTTCCTGATACAGTTAAACAATCACCATTAAAGGCATTTGGCTTCTTAAGTAGCTCATTGATAATGGCACTTACCCCGCCTGCATTATGCACATCTTCAATATGATAGTCTGAGGCAGGCGCAATTTTCGCTAAATGCGGTACACGGGTTGCAATTTCATTAATACGCTCTAATGAATACTCAATCTCCGCTTCATGTGCTAAGGCAAGAGTATGAAGAACTGTGTTAGTAGATCCGCCCATCGCCATATCCAAAGCAAATGCGTTATCGATTGCATCGATAGTTACAATATCACGAGGCTTAATATCCTTCTTAATGAGCTCCATTAATTGCTTAGCAGATTGTTTAACAAACTCTTTACGTTCCTCAGCGACAGCTAGAATTGTTCCATTACCAGGAAGTGCAAGGCCAAGCCCTTCCGCTAAACAGTTCATTGAGTTGGCGGTAAACATCCCTGAGCAAGATCCGCAAGTTGGACAGGCTAGCTGCTCAATCTCGAGCAATCTAGCTTCATCAATTTTACCAGATTGGAAAGCCCCTACCCCTTCAAATACAGATGTTAAATCAAGCGGATTGCCAGCACTATCAGTTCCAGCCTTCATCGGACCGCCGCTGACAAAGATTGTTGGGATATTGAGGCGAAGCGAAGCCATCATCATTCCAGGTGTAATTTTGTCACAGTTAGGAATACATACCATTCCATCGAACCAATGTGCCGCAACAACTGTTTCAACAGAATCTGCAATGATTTCCCGGCTTGGCAAAGAATATCTCATCCCGATATGCCCCATTGCAATCCCATCATCGACACCGATCGTGTTCATTTCAAAAGGAACCCCGCCTGCTTCGCGGATAGCATCTTTCACAATTTTACCGAATTCTTGTAAATGAATATGTCCTGGAACTATATCAATATATGAATTGACTACCGCAATAAACGGCTTTCCAAAGTCCTCTTCCTTTACACCTGCTGCACGAAGTAAGCTCCTGTGAGGCGCACGATCAAATCCTTGTTTTATCATATTACTGCGCAGATCTGCCACGTAAAATCCCTCCACATTTCTTTTTAGAATTTTTTACATATTTTAATTGATATATATTATTTAATTATCCTAAATAATATTATAATTTAACACCATATCTTGCATAATGTAAAGGAAGAACTTTAAAAATTCTGTATTTTTATAGAGTGGAATTTCCGCTGTTTACTATTTCAGAATAATTAATTCACCAATTTATTTATAGCAAAAAAAAAATGCCCCTATCGGACACTGTCTGCTTAGATTTGATTATCTATCTACTGAAGCTTCTCTATCTGCTGATTCCCTATTTTCATACCATAGCTTAAGATGTGTGAGGATTGTAAAAACTAGAAATGCATTCATTGCCCAAACAGAAATAAAAGGCGCCAAACCACCAAACTCAATGGAATAATACCCTTTTAATACCATAACAATATAAGCCTCAAAGAAAACTAAAATAAAGCCCCCGATACCAGCTATTGCTGTACGAACCATTCCTCTCCCACCTTCTTTTGATCATTAAGTACATGATTTTCAATTATTTTATAATAATTATAAATCAAATAATAGCATCCTTCAATTA
>NZ_JBALOW010000127.1:0-8045 GCF_036965085.1 Bacillus sp. JJ1532 | reverse complement strand
CAATTAAATAATTCATAAAATAGTCAATATTAAGCTCCAATATTTCTTGACAAAACAAATCCCTCTATAATTAAACATCTTTCTCAAAATATTCACATTTTATTTACATTTACGTGAAATGAATCACATAAATGTTAAATATAGGGATATTTTTGCTACTATATCCCTGTATTCATCAAAAAGTTGGGAGAGATATGTATGTTTGTTAATTGGCTAAGGGAAAATCAATTATCTTCAGGATTATTGACTATTATTCGGTTGTATCTTGGTTATTCTTGGCTCAAGGCGGGATATATTAAAGTAGCAGGCGGGTTTGATGCATCGGGATATTTACAAGGAGCAATCGCTAAAGCTACTGGGGAGAATCCAACAGTGCAAGGATGGTGGGCTAGCTTTTTAGAAGGATTTGCCCTTCCAAATGCAGGTCTATTTAGCTTTTTAGTTGCATGGGGCGAACTATTAGTAGGGTTAGGTTTATTTCTTGGCTGCTTGACTACTGCTGCTGCATTTTTTGGAATCATAATGAACTTTGCCTTTATATTTTCCGGAACAATCAGTACGAACCCGCAAATGATATTATTAACAATATTCATCTTAGTCGCTGGATACAATGCAGGTAAAATCGGTATTGACCGTTTCATCATACCTTATATCAAACTGAAAACAAAAAGAAAAGATAACACCGCTGAAATATCTTAGGTTTATTTTTTAGGACTAGGCAAGCTACTCTTAGCTTGCCTTCCCCTGTTTTTCATCCTTTGTAAAGGTGACAAAGAAAAATAATAAGAAGCTAAGCAAAAGGATGGACCCACCAACAATATAGAAAATCGTGTTAACCGCACTTGGGAGAAATGCAGGTTTAAAAATATAGAGCGCCATCCCGCCTGTTAATCCGATAGACCCGATAATAGCAGTATATACATGAAACTTTGCTAGGATCCCAATTTTCGGGGAAAATACTTTATAGTATACCGCCCATGCGAATAGTGTTAACCATCCAACAACAAGTATATGGGCATGTATCGGTCTAAAAGCATAATCCCCTGCTCCAGCCATATGTGAACCTAAAAAAGCGCCGATAAAGCCAAATAATGCAGATAATCGTAATAAAACCTTGCTATAATTCATCGTTTTCCTCTCCTATTTACGTTTTTTCCGTTTTCTTCTAATCAAAGCCTAATCTATAATATACAACGTTTTCTATCTCTAAGGAACAGCATTTTTTCTGTAGCCTTTCCTCTCTTTTTCCTATTTTAAGCTTCTAATATGAACAGAAGATGAACATCCGTTTACAAATCTAAATCTCACACTATTAAAGTCTCTTAATATTTATATGTTAACTAAAAATAAAATAGGTTGACATATACTTAGGTTTGCCATTATCCTTTATTTATATTTACTAACAATCTTTGGAGGATAGGGAAATGAAAAAGAGATTAAGAACGATTGATTTAACGCTTGCTGGTATGTTTGTAGCTTTGATGTGTGTAGGAGCGAATATCACTACATTTGTTCCCTTTATGGTTATAGGCGGTGTACCAATTACGTTGCAAACATTTGTTGCCATTTTATCTGGAGCTATCTTAGGCAGCCGTCTAGGAGCAATTACAATGGCCGTTTATGCCTTTGTTGGTCTTGCAGGTGCGCCAGTATTTGCTAAATTTGGCGGTGGTATGTCTTCCTTAATTAGCCCGACCTTTGGCTTTATTCTCTCTTACATTCTTACAGCCTATGTAACAGGAAAAATCATCGAAATGAAAAAGACGATCCCAGTTTATATTACTGCCGCTTTAATTGGTATGGTTATTAATTATGTTATTGGTACAAACTGGATGTATTTTGCCTATAAGCTTTGGGCGGCTGCTCCAGATGGATTTACTTATAAAATGGCTTGGATGTGGATGGTTGTGCCATTGCCAAAGGATATTGTTCTCGCCATTTGTGCTGGAATCATGGCGAATCGACTTGAGCATAAGGTTTTTGCCCGAAGCCAATTTAGAAAAATTCAACGAGCTTCATAATCAAATTCAAAAGGAGGAGAATTAATGAGGAATTGGAGGAATCTTGCTGAACAAGTATTGGAAGGATATGAGCTTACAAATGAAGAAGCCGTTAGCATATTAAATTGCCCTGATGAAGAACTTCTAGATCTATTACAAAGCTCTTATAAAATCCGCCACCATTATTATGGAAATAAAGTAAAGCTTAATATGATCATAAATACAAAATCTGGGCTTTGCCCTGAAAACTGCGGCTACTGTTCACAATCAAGCGTATCAACTGCACCAATTGAAAAATATCGAATGATGGATAAAGATTCCATTGTTAAAGGTGCTGAACAAGCATTTAATATGAATGTTGGTACTTATTGCATTGTTGCCAGCGGAAGAGGTCCGAGCAATAAAGAAATTGATCAAGTTGTTTCCGCTGTTAAAGAAATTAAAGATAAATACAATCTTACGGTATGTGCATGTCTTGGATTGTTAAAGCCCGAACAGGCTTCCATGCTTAAAGAAGCCGGCGTTGACCGCTATAATCATAATATTAACACATCCGAAAATCACCACGAATCCATAACAACTTCCCATACATATGAAGACCGGGTAAACACCGTTGAATTAGTTAAAGAACACGGAATTTCTCCTTGCTCGGGTGTCATTATCGGGATGCGCGAAACTAAAGAAGATGTCGTGTCAATGGCCAGAAGCTTAAAAGCCCTTGATGCAGATTCCATCCCTGTTAACTTTCTTCATGCTATTGACGGAACTCCGCTTGAGGGAACGAAGGAATTAAATCCTAGATACTGTCTGAAAGTATTGTGTTTAATGCGATTTATTAATCCAACTAAGGAAATTCGCATTTCTGGCGGGCGTGAGGTTAATTTGAGAAGCCTTCAGCCTTTTGGACTATACCCGGCAAATTCTATTTTTGTTGGAGATTATTTAACAACTGCAGGACAGGATGGTTCAGCGGATCATCAAATGTTAAAAGATCTCGGCTTTGAGATTGATTTTGTTTCAGAAAATGCTGCTACATGTTAATAAAAGATTTTTTGTAAAAAAATGACAAGGTGCTATAGCTTTCACAGCTCCACATAGCACCTTGCCAATAATTCTCTAACCCTTTGGTAATTTCACTGTAAAAACAGACCCCTCCCCTTTCTTGCTCTCCACTTTAATTTCGCCATCATGAATTTCCAAAATAGATTGAACGATTGAAAGCCCAAGCCCAGTTCCTTCAATAGTGCGAGTCCTTGATGTATCAGCACGATAAAAACGGTCATAAATCCTTTCAACCTCTTCTGAATGTAAGCCAATTCCATGATCTTTAAAGCTTATCACGATCCAGTCTGGCTGATCATTTAATGTAATGTTAATCTCACTGTCTTCTTCACTATATTTAATGGCATTCGTTAAGAGGTTTTCCCAAACGGAATATAATAAGGTGTGATCCCCATGCAAATATGCATCAGGCAGTGAATAGCTAATCATCAATCCTTTTTCACTTAATATCCACTGGTACTGACGTATAACCGTCTTTAATTGTTCACTTAAATTAAATTCTTTTTTATCAAGCAAATCCTTTTGACTGTCAAGTGATGATAGCAACAGCAGCTGCTTAGTTAAATAGGATAGCCGATCCACTTCAGAATCAACTACATCAAAATATTCTTTATGCTGAGCTGTTGATTCAGCGCTCCTTAATAGTTTTAAATACCCTTTAATATTAGATAGAGGTGACTGAATATCATGTGAAATGTTAGAAATAAACTCCTTGCGTGCGTCATTTACTTTTTCTAATTTGCCAGCCATCGTTTGAAAACTAGCAGCTAGGTCCCCTATTTCATCCTGCCTATTAATATTCAGCTTAATGCCAAAATCCCCCTCTGCTATCAAGCTCGTTGCTGTATTCAATTTGGAAATAGGCTTTATTAAATACTTTGTGCTGATTAATACTAATAGGATAGTAAACACAACCATCCCCACAACAAGCCATCCAAACATCCGATGCATTTCATTGAATAAGAGCTTTAAATCTGGTCTAAGAAACAATGCGTATCTTTCGCCCTCATTAATAAGCGGGACCCCAACTGTATTCGTAAGCTCATTAGCAAAGAAACCCGTCACAAAGGTTTTGTGCGGAAACTTAGCAATTCCATGGAAAATTCCCCCATTGAGCACTTTTTCCACTGGCTCATCCGAAAGGTTTTCAGTTCTAAATGGTGCACCGAAGAATTGTCTATTTCCATTTTCATCGATAATAAAAATTTGATAGCCAATCGAACCGAGATGTTCAAAATATTCATCCATATTTATTTGATTTTGCAGTTGAATAAAATTAGTTATCTCCAATGCAATATTAGTCATTTTAAGGTCGTTCTGATTTTTTAAATAGGATTGATAATAAACATTTGAAAGTAAAAAAGAAATGATTCCGCTTGCTAGCATGATTAAAATCGTAGTAATGGCAAACTTGGAATAAAGGGATTTCATTTTTGAGCCTCCAGCGAATACCCAATACCTCTAATCGTTTTTATTGAAAAATCATCTGATGTATTTGAAAAGCGCTCCCTTAAACGCTTAATATGGACATCAACAGTCCGCTCGTCCCCCTCATAATCCATTCCCCATACTTGTTCAATTAATTGCCCCCTACTAAAAACTTGATTAAGGTTTGAAGCTAAATAATACATCAGTTCAAATTCTTTAAGCGGCAATATGAATGTTTTTCCATTAACCTCGATTTCATAGCTTTTTTTATTAATTAACATTGAACCAATTCTAATATTTGATTCCATTGCTTTTCCATATCTTCTTAAAAGGGCGTTTACCCTAAATATTAACTCTTTCGGCTCAAAAGGCTTTACTAAATAATCATCTGTACCTGAAAGATAGCCTATTTCTTTATCTTCAATTTGACTTTTTGCAGTCAATAATACAACCGGAATATCAAAATGTTTTCGTATTTCCACAGTTAATTTATACCCATCCATTACAGGCATCATTATATCAACGATTGCTAATTCGCAAATTTGATTATGAAGCCGTTTCAAAGCCTCTGCACCGTCTGCCGCTTCAATAACTTGAAACCCTTCTTTCATTAATAGTTCTTTCACTAAATACCGGACATGCTGATCATCATCAGCAACAAGTATAGTTTTCATTCGTTCCACCTTCTTTCTGCTGCATCATCTCTATTCTAATAAACCATGCTGTTAAAACCAATGATATTATATTTTAAAGGACCCCAATAAATAGACAACCACCCTAAATTTTTAAGGTGGTTGTCTATTACTATTCTTGAAGTTCTGTAATTTCTACAGTTGATCTTTCTTCAAGTGGTCCTCTTAAATGTACAGTAGCTGTCTTCCCATCTTCATTTAACTGATCAATCCACACAGATGCACCATTGTATGTGACTTCAATATCCGCTGATGATGAAAGGATCTGTTTTACCCGTATAACATCCATTGTAATCACTCCTTCATATTAATCATTATATTTTTTGTTGGAAAGAGAAAATTATGCCTATTAAATATAATCCTTTTCCATTGGAAAGAGGTAATCATTCACCCTTTTAACAATAGAAATTGCGAATAATTTTATGAACGCGAACGCAATTACTGCATTGTAATCGATAACATGGAGCAATCCCATTTTAATTTGGGCTAAATCAAAAATGATCATAAAAATAAAAAGAGCAATCAACGTTAAATACTTATATGAAAATAGAACGATCGCCGTTAACGGGATCGCCATGGTGATATCTATGATCATTTTTATGATCGTATGATCTTTATACATCGATTCAAACAACCCCATGGAATACCAGCTAAGTTTGAGAACCATTGACATAAAAAAAGATATCGTATGAAGAATAATATTAAATAACATATAGATCGTTAAAAATTTTATAGGAATGGAAGGATCATTTAATTTCCTTCTCCACCATTTCATGATATAGGAAGCTAACAAAAGCAAAATAATCGTATACCACGTTCTCCACCAATTATGCTCGTAAATACGAAGCCTTAAAAAAAGTTCTTCAATTAATGCAATAAGAGAAATGATCAGTATAATCCATTTAGTCCTTAACCGAAATGCCGCTATGGACATTAGCACAGTCGGAATAATAACTCCTTGAGAAATTAAGGAACCAAATATATCATCGGGCCAATTCTCTTTGAAAACATGAGGATAATAATCGTACGAATTCAGAAGAATAAGCACGACAAATTCCCCAAAAAATGAAAGACCCGCAGCAAAAAAATAAACAGCTAAATCTTTTCGAAAATGATTCGAATTCTTATATGTAAATATGAAGATGATTAGACTTATGAAAACTAAGGAAAAATACCATAAAGAGTTTGCCAAACCCACTTCACTTCCAAATTATTTTAGTTTCCATTATTTTGTTCATGTTATGATAACCTATACAAAAAGAAAGAGGACGATCAAAGATCGCCCCCCATTATATTAATTATTGGAATAAATACTATTGTTATTCACTACTTGAAGCTCCCTTATTGCCTCTTTCATTTCACTCTTACAAATTGGACAAGAAGGCTGCTGACTACTCTTAAAATTATCTCGGACCCAGCAATTACATGAATCTGACGTGCATTCCCAAACCTTTACTTCTTCCATTTTGATTTCTTCTGTGTTTTTTCTCCCAAATCCCATTGCCATATTAAGGCACCTCCCAAAGGGTAGACCCCTATTTTTCCCTAAAAATAAAAACACCTGTTAAATAAAGGGGAAATACTTACCAACTCTAAATAACAAGTGATTTATGGGAAACTTTATATATTCATAAACTCTTCAATTAGTATAACATAAATTTCCTTAACAGTCAAAAGGTCAAATGACATACTTTTTAAACAAGTTTAAGTTCAATTTTTTTGAATGTAGAAACTTTTTTTAAAGAAATAGTAATACTATTTCTTTTTATCGGGTAAGGTGTATAATGTTCTCGTTAACTAGATTTAGGTTTGATGAAGAAAGGGTGAAACCTATGGAAATTACAAGTTATACAGTAGAGCTGCTAAAAGACCCAACAGGAATTTTATTGGGAGAACGTTACGAATTCTTTTTAGATATTGCCGTGGATGAAGATGATGATTTATACGATGAGAATGGATTACAGCTTCGAGTTTTGTTTTATAAGAAAGAAGATGACTATCGCATTTTAAATTATCATTTTTTAAGTTCAGGTCAAATATTAGACTATGCATTNNATTAGAAGAGGAAGAAGAGAAACTAATCTCAAAATTTTGCACGGATCATTACATAGAAGCAGAAGATCTGTAAGTAATGAGAGCAGGGCACGCCCCTGCTCTCAAACTTTTTTATAATTGAATATCTTTCCCGTCTTCAGCGATATGATACATCAAATGCGCTAAATGATGGATTGGACTATATTCTTCTTCGTCTTCATCGCTTTCATTCTCTTCCTGGAACTCTAAATCATTTAAGTGCAATGCAGCAAATTGATAAAAGTCTTTTAATTCAAAAGCATAGCATGCACTTGGGTCTTCATTCTCTTCTTCGTATTGAAGGACCATATACGATTCTTTGCCACTGCCATCAATAGCATCGAAGAAAATAAAAAATCCAATATTTGTGTCCAGTTCAAATAAATGTCTTGTTCCACCCTCGGTTAATCTTTCAAAATCTTCTTCACTTAATTTCTGAACTTTCATTGCTTCAACTTGATCTTCCTTATGAAATTGAACAGTAAATTCCTTCACAGCTCTTCCCCCTTCTTTCGTACTCCATTTTATTATGACCAATTATCCTGCTAAAGACAAAAAATAATAAAAGAGCCTATAAAAAATATGGCTCTTTTACATTTGTTAAGCTTTAGTTACATTCACTGCTTGAGGTCCGCGTTGTCCCTCTTCTATGTCAAAATTAACTTCTTGGCCTTCATCAAGACTTTTGAAGCCTTCACTTTGGATAGCTGAATAGTGTACAAATACATCCTCTCCACCTTCAACCTCAATAAAACCAAAACCTTTTTCTGCGTTAAACCATTTTACTTTA
>NZ_JBALOW010000126.1:0-4401 GCF_036965085.1 Bacillus sp. JJ1532 | reverse complement strand
CGGAGCAACTGTCGATGTACCGGTATACGTGAAAATTCCGAAGGGCAAGGAAGCTCCAGCAAACCTTACCTTTACGGCTACTTCAGAGACAGACTCTAATCAAAGCGTTACCGAGACCAATCTTATGACAGGTAATCTAAGCGCAACCGGTCTAAGTTCAGTTATTGATAGCTTTGCCAACGAGGGAGCCTTCAAAGCAGGTGCAGCGCAAGCATTGAAGGCACATTTGAATTCCGTCGATCAATTTGAAAAGAAAGGATCTGCGGATAAGGTTGTCAAACACATTAATGATTTTAAAGGATTCCTGGATCTTAAAAAAGATGCGAATCAAATTTCCGCAAAAGCGTATAACAGTTTGAAAGCGTATACCGATGCAATGATTGAGATCTGGCAATAGGTTAGATTCACTGTTCAGAATATGCCTCCTGTGCCGGGATGACCTGGTACGGGGGGAACAAACTCAAAAACTTTTAAAACGTGAAGGTGGGAAATTAATAAATAGACTTCTTCATCAAATTTGAACTCGGGTAAGGTTTCGTTGTTACATATCCATTTTCTCGATTTTGTGAGTTTATGATACTCATAGGAAACAAAAACAATTGAATGGTTGGGACAGGTAAAGCCAAGTCAGATTCGTCAGCGGCAATGACTTTGGGAAGCAGTCAAAAGTAGGAGTGAAGATAATTGAAGAAAACGATCACAGTTTTAGCCATTTTATCATTGTTATTTTTACTTAGTGCCTGTTCGGCCCTAACCTCTGGCGAAGGGAGCAAGGTACTTGTTAAAACGGGTTATGGAAATATCACAAAAGATGATTTATATAAAGAAGTGATAAGTTCCGAGCGGGGAAAAGAATTGATTCAGAAGTTGGTCTATATGCAAATTTTGGAAGGTAAATATGAGGTATCAGATAAAGAGGTGAATCAACGGCTGGACGATATAAAGGAACAGGCCGGTGATAATGATGGATTTAACATGTTCCTACAAAAACAGGGCTTTAAAAACGAAAAAGAATTAAAGGATTATATTAAACAATCCATTTATTTCTTTAAAGCAACAACAGACGGGGTGACGGTATCAGATAAACAAATAACAGATTACTATGAACAAAATAAAGACCAATACACGGAGGTGAGAACCAGCCATATTCTCGTGGATGAGGAGTCAACTGCTAAAGAAATTGAACAGGAACTAAATAAAGGAACCGACTTTGCCGAATTGGCAAAAACAAAATCGACGGATAAGATGTCTGGAGCAGAAGGCGGGGATTTGGGCTATCTTTCCGGGCGAAGCCAGGAAATGGATCCGACATTTCTTGCTGCGGCTATGAAATTGAAAAAAGATGAAGTGAGCGAACCGGTCAAGACAATGTTTGGTTATCACATCATTAAGGTAACAGATATAAAGGTGACGCCATTAAGCAAGGTGAAAGATCAAATCAAACAAGCGCTTATGGGAAAAGAGGCAAAACATGTACAGGAGATATTAAACAATTTGAATAAAGAAATTGAGATTAAAGAAGATACATTAAAAGATGCATTTAAGGATGTGGAACCGCAACAACCAAAGCTTCCCCCTCAAAGTTAAAATATTCGGTCATTGCTAATTGGTTAGTATGGCCGGATAGTCATATGATGGAATTTGAGCCAATGATTTAAGGGTTTCAGGCGTCGATGAACTGTAGATCATTGTGCTCATTCCAGCCATAAGTAGTTGGTATGATTATCACCGAGCTTTACAACAATTACATAATTAAAAAACCTCACCCAAGCATGATGCTTGAAGATAGTAAAATACTATTCAATCGATTTTTTCTTAGGTAAAAATGTAAGGCTCTTCGCCAATTACCGTAATTTTGCAGAAAAACCCTATGTCTTATTATCTAAAAGATTAAAAACCGGACAAAGGAATGGGTTCAGTTGCGAAGAGATACATCACTTCCTCCTAATTTTGGATAATCAACACGCGTAATATTATGTCTTTAATCCTCCAACTCCGCATTTTCAGACAATCATTTTTGGATATCCCCTGATTGTCATTTGTATCTGAAGTATTACCTTTGTTCCAAATGATAGAACATTTTACATTCGGTATCCATCTACTACTCCAACCATTCCATAACAGGCCAATATCCGAGGGTATAAAATGTCAGACCCTACATGGGCTTGATCATTAAAGGGATCGGTAAGTTTTTTTATACCAAATATATTCCAACAAAGCAGGTCAAAATCCATGAACAATTGACAAATACTTTGAAAGGTAACTGGTAAATACGTCGATTCCCAATTATTAAACAAGTTATATGTAGGGTTTTGGCAATTAAAAGTTTTTTATAACGCCAGTAGATGGCAAGATTTTCACTATGCATTGCTTAGAATTAAAACCAAGGTTTAAAAGAATCTATCAAATATTTTATAAAGGCATCATCATACTTATGCGACTGGCAAAATTCCAATAGATTCTTTTATTTGCAAATTGCCAAGCTTACCAAAATAGTAGATTCCATGAAGGTGTTGGCATTTTTTGTAGGAATTGTCCGATTAATGACCATATGGTCAATGGCTTGAGGGGGGTGATAAACCCAGGTAATGAATTAAGCTGTGAAAGGTAAGGAGGCGATAAAGGGGCTAATAACGATAAAGAAATGACGATATAACGTAATGATCAAGGGGAATTCGAAAATAAAAAACCTACATAAAAAGTGGGTTATTATCCAATAGGGAGGCAAATTACTTTGAAGTTGAGAATTAAGATTGCCGCATTATCAACCACGATATTACTTGCGATGTCATCAACATCCGCTTTTGCAGCGGACCCTGGGCTGGATAAAATGCCCGAACATGTGGATCCCCAGTCTTGGGTTCTTACCGATTATCTGACATGGAATGACTATAATCCGATCCCGGGAATAGACTGGAAAGCCCCAGACATCAAAGCGGAGAGGGAATTGAGAGGGGCATTGATTCTAGTAGATTTCCCTGATCTGGGGTTTATCCTTAGCGATCCCGAAGGTTCTGATCCAGCTGGTAATCCAAGGGGCATCGGATCAATTCCCCGTGAGGACGTTCCGGAGTTTTTTAAGGATTTTCTCACCAAGCCAAGTGCCCTAAATAACTACCAAACGATGGATAGTTTTTGGAAGGAGAACTCCTATGGAAAATGGGGCGTAACCCTTGATGCTTATGGTCCCTACCGGTTGGATAAAAATGAATTTCAGTATGGGCTTGAGAGCAGTCATAATACTGGTGCATTGCCAAGTAACTATACAAGAGGAAACCTTTTTCAGGATGGTATAAATGCGGCCACAGACGACATAAATGCATCTGGAAATGAATATGACTTTGCGTTCATTGTTCATTCGGGTTATGCCGAATCAGCCGTATGGCAGGAATTCGGTGAAATGATGTTCCTTAATCCAGAGTCGGTGCCTGATGAATTTGGACCTCCGGATTTACCTGGATTTGAAAACCTGCCAAACTGGACAAAAACTCGTTATGTACCATGGACTTCCTATTTTGCGGCCAAAGCAATATGGTCTTCCGCATCAAGTGCAAGGATCAACGGTAAAACGATTCGTGTTTCTATTCAAGGCGAAAGTAATGGTTTGGCTACATTTGCCCACGAATTCGGTCATCTTCAATCTCTTGGTGATAATTACAACAACCCATTCGGGGTCCCTCCAGTCCGGTCATATGCTGGAAATTGGGAATTAATGGCCAGCGGAAGCTTCAATGGACCGGGTGGCCCGCATACGCGCTATTTTATTCCTGCCACCCAGGGTGGATCCTTACCGGCTCCACATACGCTGCGAAATAAGATGAAACAAGGATTTCTATCCGATGATGAAGTCCTTGAGCTAAACCGTGATGAATTAAAAGAATCTGGGCCGGTGTTTGCAGATATTATCGCACGCGAAGTGCCGATTGGCGATAATTTCGGCCGGACCGGACTCCACGGTATCAACATCAGCATGAACGATTTAACACCAACTAATTACCTTGCCGGTGACTGGCGTAACGATATAATAAGCAATAGATTGTACAATAACTACACCCTTGAAGTGGTGGATCGTGTCGGTGCAGACTCCTTCCAATCCGATGCCGGCGTATTGATTTCCAAAACGAAAAATGCAGAAACTGCCCCGAGTGTCTGGATTATTGATTCCCACCCGGAAGATATTAATCTGCCTGACTTCATAAGACCTGATGGCACAACATCTATGCTTTCCTTAGGGGATGAGCGACAGCTTGCCGACGCTTTATTTAAAGCCGGGAGTGGGGCAACTTTGGTCAAGGGCCAATTCGATGGTTCCATTGACAAAGATACTGTTGTCAGTGAGTACGTCGATCCGTACAATAAACTCCATATCTACATTTTAGGGAAACACAAAGACAATGACGG
>NZ_JBALOW010000125.1:0-2001 GCF_036965085.1 Bacillus sp. JJ1532 | reverse complement strand
CCGTCATTGTCTTTGTGTTGCCCTAAAATGTAGAAATGAAGTTTATTGTATGGATCGATGTACTCACTGACAACAGTGTCTTTGCCAATAGAACCATCGAATTGCCCGGAGACCAAACTTGCCCCATTCCCAGCTTTGAATAAAGCATCAAGAGTTTGACGGGGGTCACCTTTGCCAACCATAGCTGTTGTGCCGTCAGGTCTTGTAAAGTCCTTCAGATTGATATCTTCGGGATGTGAATCAACTACCCAAATGAACGGGGAAGTCTCCGCATTTTTCGTTTTGGCAATCAATACACCGGAGTCGGCTGCAAAGGAATCCGCACCAAAACGGTCTACCACTTCAAGGGTGTAGTTATTGAACAATCTATTGCCTATTATATCGTTACGCCAGTCACCGGAAAGGTAATTGGTTGGTGTTAAATCGTCCATGCTGATGTTGATGCCGTGGAGTCCGGTTCGGCCGAATTGACTGCCAATTGGTGCTTGACGCGCGACAATATCCGCAAACACCGGTCCAGATTCTTTTAAGTCATCACGGTTTAGCTGCAGGACTTCATCATCGGATACAAATCCCTGTTTCATCTTATTACGAAGCATATGTGGTGCCGATAAAGAAGCACCAAGGGTAGATGGAATCATCCAGCGAGTGTGCGTCCCACCGGGGCCATTGAATGATCCACGGCTCATCGTTTCCCAATAACCCGAATAGGTTCTAGGGTCAAGAGCCGCATTATTGTAGTTATCGCCAAGACCGCGGAGATGGCCAAATTCGTGAGCGAATGTGCCCATGCCATCACTTTCGCCTTGAATAGAAACACGAATTGTTTTGCCATTGATCCTTGCACTAGATGCGGCGGACCAAATAGCTTTGGCTGCGTACCAGGAAGACCATGGTACGTAACGAGTTTTTGCCCAGTTTGGCATGTTTTCAAATCCAGGCATATCCTTCGGCGGCCCAAATTCATCAGTCACCGAGTCTTGATTCAAAAACATCATTTCGCCGAGTTCCTGCCATACAGTTGATTCATCATAGCCAGCATGAACGATAAACGCAAAGTCATATTCCTTTCCAGAGGCGGTTATGTCATCTGTTGCTGCATTTACGCCATCTGTGAAAAGGTTTCCTCTTTGATAATTCGATGGCAGGAAACCAGTATTATGACTGTTCTCAAGCCCATACTGAAATTCGTTTTTATCCAAACGGTACGGACCATAAGAATCAAGTGATACGCCCCATTTTCCATAAGAGTTCTCTTTCCAAAAACCATCGATTGTCTGATAGTTGTTGAGTGCACTTGGGACATTCAAGAAATTCTTCCACCATTCCCCAAGTTGTTCACGAGGAACAGCGTTGACTTGCGGATTACCGACGAGCTCTGAACCCTTGGGTTTGGTCAGGATAAAATCCTGATCCGGAAAGTCAACCAAAATCAAGGCCCCTCTAAGTTCGGTTTCCGGCTTAATATTCGTTGTATTCCAGTCAATACCCGGGACCTGATTATAATCATTCCACGTCATATTCTCCGGGTTCACCCATGACTGGGGATCCACTGGGCCGGGCATTGTATCCAGCCCTGGTTCCGCAGCAAAAGTGGCTGTTGAAGACATCGCAAGCAATATAGTGGTCGTTAATGCAGCAATCTTACCTCTAAGCTTCAAAGTGATTCTCCTCCCTCTTGGAACATTCCCTACTTTATGTAGGTTTTTGTTTTCAAACTCCCCTTGTTGATTACGCTATGTCATCATTTCTTTATCGTTATTAGCCCCATTAACGCCCCCTTTCACAGCTTAATGCCTTACCTGGGTTTATTCCCCCTCAAAGCCATAAACCATATAGCCATAAATCGGACAACACATGCAAAAAATGCCAACCCCTTCATGAAATCTACTATTTTGTTAGCTTGGCAATTGCAAAAAAAGAATCTTCCATCGGAAGTTTACTAAGCGCGTAAATATGATGATTTCTCTATAAAATATTTAATAGATTCTTTTAAACCTT
>NZ_JBALOW010000124.1:0-9118 GCF_036965085.1 Bacillus sp. JJ1532 | reverse complement strand
AAGTAATTGTAATTTACGGATTAGCTAATGTTCATTATTAAACAAATAAACAATCTAATATTGATTATATGTCTAAATTTAAGGGAGTGAATTTGTAAAATGGTTACATTATACACTTCACCAAGTTGTACTTCTTGCAGAAAAGCGAAATTATGGCTAGAAGAGCATGATATAGCTTATAAAGAAAGAAATATTTTTTCTGAACCGTTGTCAATTGATGAAATAAAAGAAATCCTTCGCATGACAGAAGATGGAACAGACGAAATTATTTCAACGAGATCAAAAACATTCCAGAAGTTGGATGTTAATTTAGAAGCGATGCCTCTTCAAGATTTATTTGAATTAATCAAAAAGAATCCAGGTCTGCTTCGCCGTCCGATCATCATTGATGAAAAGAGACTGCAAGTCGGATATAACGAAGATGAAATTAGACGTTTTCTTCCTAGAAAAGTCCGTACATTCCAGCTTCGTGAAGCACAGCGCTTAGTAAATTAATAGGACAGGGCCTTCTTTCTAATGAAGAGGGTCCTTTTAATATATTTTTAGAAAAGCTATAAAGTTTGTGAAAGCGAAAGAATTTTGCTAAAATGTTAGGACAATTTGTTTTACCCTAATAAGGTGCAAATTTTAAAGCATTGGGTGTTTAATGGTTTTTAAAAAGTTGTGACATTTTAATTCCCTTTATATCCTTTTTATCATAAAATAAAAGTACAAGGTGCAATATCCTACTCCGGAAGGGAGAGTTGCAATATGGAAATTGAAAGAATAAATGATCATACAGTTAAGTTTTATATTTCTTATGGTGATATAGAAGAAAGAGGCTTTGAGCGCGATGAAATTTGGTATAACCGCGAACGCAGCGAAGAACTTTTTTGGGAAATGATGGAGGAAGTCCATGAAGATGAAGAGTTCACTGTGGAAGGTCCATTATGGATTCAAGTTCAGGCATTAGATAAAGGTTTAGAAATTCTTGTTACTAAGGCCCAGCTTTCAAAGGATGGCCAAAAGTTTGAATTGCCCGTACCAGATGAAAAATTAAAGGATATTCCTGTTGATGAGCGAATAGAAGAACTGCTTGATCAGCATTTTAATCCAAATTCGGATGAGGAATTAGAATATGAGGAAAATCTTGATTTTCTTTTGAGTTTTAGAGACTTTGAAGATCTTATTTCACTATCCAAGCAGCATGGCCTTGATTCCATTCCAACAAAGTTATATTCCTTTGAGGGAAGGTACTATTTATTCGTTGAATTTCCTGAGGAAGCCTTCAGTGAAGAGGATGTTGACAATATGCTGTCCATTTTATTGGAATATGGGAACGAAACACAAATTACCATTCATCGCGTTGAGGAATATGGAAAACTAATCATCGCTGAGGATGTATTTGAACAATTAAGATCGTATTTTAAATAGAAAATCCGATTTCAGTTTGAAATCGGTTTTTTTTATGGCAAGTGGTAGGTGAGAAGGTGAAGAACACAGTCAGAATTATCTTATTTCTAGGAATAATGGTGGGTCTTGTTTATCTTTACGATCATTATGTCATGCAAACAGGCGGATATTTAGGCTATATAAGTATTTTGATGTCGTTGTCAGTGATATTTATTGCTTTTGTCATATTTTTAGAAAATCGGCATCCGGCCCAAACTTTGACATGGCTTGTTGTTTTAGGAAGTTTCCCGCTAGTCGGGTTCATTTTCTACATCTTATTCGGGCGAAATTATAAGAAAGAAAAAATGTTTAGACAGAAATACATTCTCGATAAACAAGCTTTTTTAAGGGTGGAAGGAGAGATTGATCCATCTAATGAGGAAAAAATGAAACAGTTGGGGGATCATCAAAGAAAACTTTTTCATTTGGCCCAAAATTTAGGTCATAGTCCAATATCTTTTGCCACACAAACAAAGGTTTTAACAAATGGGGATGAAACCTTTCAGCATATATTAGAAGCTTTAAAAGAAGCGACTCACCACATTCATTTAGAATATTATATCGTACGTCATGACGAAATTGGTCAAGAAATAAAAAATCTCCTTATCCAAAAGGCTCACGAAGGGGTTAAAGTCCGTTTTCTCTATGATGCAGTTGGTTCGTGGAAATTATCAAATAAATATATTGATGAACTAAAGAAAGCTGGCATCGAAATAATTCCCTTCGGACCTGTTAGACTCCCATTTCTTAGCAGTAAAATAAATTTCCGCAATCATCGTAAGATTATCGTTATAGATGGAAGTATTGGATTTGTAGGCGGGTTAAATATTGGGGATGAATATTTAGGACGAGATGAGAGCTTTGGATTTTGGCGCGATACTCATTTATTAATGAGGGGAGAAGCTGTAAGAAGCCTGCAATTAATTTTTCTCCAAGACTGGTATTATATGACGAACAAAAGCATCATGTCTCCGGAGTATTTATCTCCTGATTTGGAGGAAAGCATCCATGGCGGAGTGCAGCTTATAGCTGGAGGACCAGATAATGAATGGAGCGTAATTAAAAACATCTTTTTCTCCATGATTACTTCAGCTGAAAAATCGGTTTGGATTGCCTCGCCATACTTTATTCCGGATGAAGATATTTTTTCTGCACTGAAAATAGCAGCTTTAAGCGGAATTGATGTAAGACTTCTTGTACCGAAGAATCCTGATAAAAGAATTGTATTCTATGCGTCACGTTCGTATTTTCCAGAATTGCTAGAAGCAGGTGTAAAGATCTTTGAATATGAGAAAGGCTTTATGCATAGCAAAATTGTCATCGTTGATGAAGAATTGGCTTCCATTGGTACATCTAATATGGATATGAGAAGTTTTCATTTGAATTTCGAGGTTAATGCTTTTTTATATCGCACTAGAAGTACTGACAAGCTTGTAAGAGAATATCTAAACGATATCCAATGTTCCAAAGAAATAGATTTAGAGAAATTCAAAAATAGGAAGATTGGCTATCGTATTATTGAATCAACGTCAAGACTGTTATCCCCATTTCTATAAAGGAGCTGCACCTTAAAGGTCAGCTCCTTTATTATTTCTGAAAATTTTAAAGGTATATGAAGTAATATGTCGAATAGTAGCCTTTAAAGAAGGGAGATGATTTTTTGTTGGTTTCAAAAACAGAGCAAGGAGAATGGTTTAGTTTAGCAAGTAATCATAGTCATGAAATGCTTAGAGAGTTAAGAAAATCTGAAAGCTTCTATTGTCCAGAGTGTGATGAGCGGGTCCTATTAAAAGTCGGCACGATAAAAATTCCTCATTTTGCCCATGAAAAAGGAGCAGTCTGCTCGGAAAAGTACGAAAGAGAATCCGAATATCATTTAAAGGGAAAGCTTGCCTTATATAAATGGCTTCAAGAGAAGGGGCTGTCTCCTCAGCTGGAGCCATATTATAAGGAAATTGCTCAGAGGCCTGATATTGGCTTTACGAATAAAGGTGTTTCATATGCGATAGAATATCAATGCTCTACAATTCCAGAAGGACTCTTCGTCAAAAGAACTGAAAGCTATTATCATGCGAATATTACTCCTATATGGATCACAGCTGGCAAAAATATTATACGTAAAGGTCATAATCTAGTTGCACTTTCGAGATTCGATTATTTATTCGTAACAAAAAGCTCATCTGGAACTTGGCATCTTCCCGCTTACTGTCCAGTTACCGACAACCTCATCCTTATCCAACACATCATGCCCGTTACCGTTAAACATTCCTTAGCACAATTCTCTATAATGACTTTAAGCAACTCACCTATATCAAATCTACTAAATCCGGGAAGCAGGCGCTCAAATAGAATAGATGATTGGATTAAAGAAATTAGAAAGGCAAAGAATATTACGATTCCTCTATATGGGTCCGTCCACAATAAATTCCTCCAAGAACTTTATACTCATTCCTTCACAACTTCTCTGCTTCCGCCTGAGATCGGATTACCTGTTCCACACTTACACTTTATTGAAACGCCAGCTGTTGAATGGCAAAGCTACTTATTTATGGATGTACTAAAACAATATAAATCGATTTCGATGGATCAAATTTTACATTCCTTTAAAAGGAGAGTGCGAAATCGTGAGATAAAGATTAGACAGCTTCCCCAAGCTCGAAAGGGAAGTGCCTTGATGGCGGTGAAGGAATATATCGATTTACTTGTCCAAATTAAAACACTCCAGCCTGAAAGCCAAAACTCTTTCAAGATGGTTAAACCGATTATCGTGCATGAAACAGTAGGGAGCCAGTGTGAAAGTGAGAAAATTTTTTATCAATTATATAGGGATATTATTAGTAAGAGTTTAAGCTGGGTATGATAAAAATATCAATTTAGAAATACAATGAACATAGAAGGGATTTCATTATTGAAAAGCGAAATATTAATTTGCACCCTTTTTCGGTACACGAAATATTGAATGGAGGATGGAAAATGGCAAGTGAAACGGCTGTTAAAAAGCTTCCCGCGAGAAGTGAAATCAATGTGGAATACACTTGGAAGCTAGAGGATATTTTCCTAAATGATGAAGCATGGGACAAGGAATTCAATGATGTAAAGGCACTAATACCTGGAGCAAGTAAGTTTCAAGGAAAATTAGGGGAAAGTGCAAATTTATTATATGAGGCATTACAATATCAGGACCATTTACTCGAACGTCTTGGCAAGCTTTATACATATGCTCATATGAGGTATGATCAGGATACAACAAATTCTCATTATCAAGGCATGGACGACCGCATAAAGAATTTATATTCGCAGGCAGCGAGCAATCTGGCTTATATTGTTCCTGAAATTCTTGCCGTTGATGAAGAAAAGATTAATGGTTTCTTGGAGGAAAAGAAAGAGCTTCAGCTTTACAGGCAATCGTTAGACGAAATAAATTTACAGCGTCCTCATGTGCTCTCCGCTGAACAGGAAGCATTACTTGCTGAAGCTTCTGAAGTGTTTTCTGCTTCCAGTAATACATTTGGGATGCTTAATAATGCTGATTTGGAATTCCCTTCCATAAAGGATGAAAATGGGGAAGAGGTTGAGGTAACACATGGCCGTTATAGCAGATTCCTTGAAAGTGAAGATCAAAGGGTAAGACATGATGCATTTAAGGCTGTTTATGACACATATGGAAAATTTCGCAATACGTTTGCAAGCACATTAAGCGGAAACGTAAAAATGAATAATTTCAATGCGAGAATTAGAAACTATAGCTCAGCTCGCCATTCAGCCTTAGCTGCTAATAATATTCCAGAATCGGTTTACGATAATCTTGTTCAAACAGTTAATGACAATCTGCATCTGCTGCAGCGTTATGTAAAGCTTCGTAAAAAGGTTCTTGCTGTCAATGAGCTTCATATGTATGATCTTTACACACCTCTTGTTAAAGACATCAAAATGGAGGTTAAGTATGATGAAGCTAAAGATTTAATCCTTAAAGGTTTAGCTCCTCTTGGTGAAGATTATTTAAACGTATTGAAAGAAGGATTTGAAAATCGCTGGGTTGATATTTACGAGAATAAAGGAAAGCGCAGCGGTGCTTATTCATCTGGTTCATATGGAACGCATCCATATATACTAATGAACTGGCAGGATAATATAAATAATTTGTTTACATTGGCACACGAATTTGGCCACTCTGTTCATAGTTATTACACGAGAAAAACTCAAAAGTATCCATATGGCAATTATTCGATCTTCGTTGCAGAGGTTGCTTCAACATGCAATGAAGCACTATTAAACGATTACTTATTAAAGACAGTGGACGATGATAAGAAGAGAATTTATTTATTAAATCATTATTTAGAAGGCTTTAGAGGCACCGTATTCCGTCAAACGATGTTTGCAGAGTTTGAGCATCTAATTTATCAAAAGGCGCAGAATAATGAAGCTCTAACGGCTGAGGCATTAACAACAGAATATTATGAGCTGAATAAGAAATATTTTGGGGAGGAAAATCTAATCATTGACGAGGAAATAGGATTAGAATGGTCCCGTATTCCTCATTTCTATTACAATTATTATGTTTATCAATATGCGACTGGCTTTAGTGCAGCTACCGCATTAAGTAAACAAATTTTAGAAGAGGGCCAGCCGGCAGTTGATCGTTACATTGAGTTCCTAAAGGCTGGAAGCTCCGATTACCCTATAGAGGTGCTAAAGAAAGCTGGGGTAGATATGACAAGTTCTAAACCAGTCGAGGATGCATGTAAAGTATTTGAAGAAAAGCTCAATGAAATGGAAAAATTGCTAGGATAATGAAAATAGGAGAATGAGGTTCTAAACTTCATTCTCCTTTTATATAACAGATTCAAAATCCTTTAAACTTCTTTCGGTCATTAATCGTGATAATGAGAATTAATATGGATAAAAATAAGAGCGGTGAGCTTATATAAAGGGGAAACATCTTCATAAGCGCGAAGAAATTTAAGATAAAGGAAAGAGAAATAAAGACAAACATTAGAACAAAAGGAAGCTTTTTCACCTCGAACTCCTCCTGTTAGATTGTTAAGTGACTTAAAGATAGGCCTAATGGTTATTACATTATATTCAACTGTCCATCTATTATGTAATGTATTTGACAATATTGTGAATAAAAGCACAAACTTATTGTGCTCTCTCTAAATTCATGTTATATTACAGACATGAAGTTGATCACATACAAACACCTACCCCTTGTTTGACCGTGAAAGATTTCTCCCATCCCCTTTTTTTCGTATTATATATAAAAAAAGACCATGCAGACTAAATTAGTTTGCATGGTCTTTTTTGGGGTATAGAGATATAAGAAATGAGTTCAAAATTCATCTAAAGAATTAAACTTCCAAAACATTCCGTACTTAACGGGAATTTGTTCGACTATTTGCTTTAATTGCAGCTTCTTCATTTCGCGGTCTACTTCATTGATCGTCATATTGTAGACAACCGCAATTTCCTTGGAAGCAACAAATTTAAAATACTTTAGAAAGATTTCTAAAGGGGGCGGAGCTGAGCGTTCAGGCTTTTCTACCAGCATTTCATCTAAAATTTGCTCATACACTTCATAAGGATAAACACCAGTAACTTTTATTCCTTCATCCTCGATATTTTCATTAAAAAAGACAAGGGTAGGAATTTCGTGTACATCCATTTCTGCGGTAATTTTTAAGTCACATTGAAAGGCCTTTGCTGCACTATCAGAGTGAATATCAGAAATAAATTCTGCTACATCCAAGCCCACACTTTCTGCACACTCTCTTAATACATCCAGGCTTGAGACATTTTGCTTTTCCAAGAATAACACTTCCTGCAATTTTCGCAAAAACCGTATTCCGGCTCTTCTGCCTTGCAGCTCTGCAGCTTTTATTGCAACTGATGCAAGATGCGGGGATGAAATGGGATTTTCAAACCAAAGGTTTCCGTCACAGGACATTCCTGAACGGCTTGCTGTTTTTTCCCAAAGCTCAGCAATATTTTCGTAGCTATGCTTTCTGCCTATATTTAATGTCGACAATCTTCCGCTTATGACATGCTTAATGGAAAAATAACGACCATACTCAATCATGAGTTTTTTTAAGATGGGTTCAAGGGCCCAGCATTCAGGACAAAGAGGATCAATGAACAAGTACAATTCAAGCGGCTTTTTCTCATTGCCATGACAATGAGGTGATGGCGACTTTGATTCGAATGATTCCTGATTGTTCACAAGTTCTCACCTTTCATCATTTCATTTTCAGATGTATTAATCATATGCTGTGCAGTTAAAAAGAGTCTTGCATAAAAATCTTCTCTTATTTGTCCTTCCAGTTTAACCTCATCCATTGCTTCTGTCATACATGAAAGCCATGCCTTGGCTCTAGTTTCGGTTATTTCGAAAGGCAGATGCCGGGCACGAAGCATCGGATGACCATGTTCAGATGTATATAATGGGGGGCCGCCCAAGTATTGGGTTAAAAATTGCTTTTGCTTTCTTGCCGTTTCCGTTAAATCATCTGGAAAAATAGGAACGAGATCGGGATGTTGTCCCACGCGACGATAAAAAGCTTCCACAAGTAGGTGGAGCTTCTCTTCTCCAATCGCATCGAACGGTGTATGCATTTTCTCGACCATAATAAAAAATCTCCCTTATTTGAGTTATATAATGTTAAGCCTAATAGCAGATATAATGAAAAATGATTAGCAATTGATCAAGTAATCTCTTTTCATTCTATCAATGAGTGATTTTTAACTCAAACAAATAGCTTTCAAAAAATTTCAAGGGAATTTTTTGAAGGGGCAGTCTGCCTTAATTTTTCAACAAAAAATGTCTATTGAAGCAATAGACGAAGGTAAGTTCAGGACAGAAATGCACTCTTAATTTTTCGAACGTAATTAATCGTTTCTTTGAATGGGGGAATCCCACCGTGTTTATCCACATTTCCTGGTCCAGCATTGTAGGCTGCTAAAGCTAGTTCAATATTTTCATCATATTTATTTAGCATTTGACGTAAATATTTCGCTCCGCCAAAAACATTTTCTTGCGGGTCAAAAACATTTTTCACACCTAATTCCTTTGCTGTTTCAGGCATAAGCTGCATTAATCCAGATGCGCCTGCATGGCTAATCGCTGACGGATTAAAATTAGACTCCTGCTTTATGACTGATTTTAACAATTTGGCTGGAATACGATAATGCTCTGATGCTTTTTCAATAATTTCATCAAAAGTTGTGTCCGTTCCGGAACCTGATAGTTTAGTAAGCATGAATGGTGGCAGTGATGGCCTATTTATCACCGGTGAAGGGCTGTTATCGGTATAACTGGTTAACTTCTCAAATTGATTTTCACTTACAGTTGAATCAGGCAAATTCGTTTCTTGTAATAAATGATTCAGCAGCTCCTGAAATACTTGGCTATTTTCTGAAGAAGCTTGAGAAATGTCAAAGTTTTTTAGTGCCTGCAAGTCTAGCATAATTTTTAATTGCTCTACATTCATTTTCTTAGTTCTCCTTTTTAAAAACCAGCTTGCTGATTATATTTTTCTTTATAAAAACGCATAATTTTATTGTCAGTTTTACGTATAGGGATATCTAAATTTAATAGCAGTTCTGAAAACACTTCGAGGCCTTTTTCTCTATTACTTACTTCATATTCTATCTCAAAATCCTCTTTATTTAAATAATAACTATGATCCAATAC
>NZ_JBALOW010000123.1:23416-24106 GCF_036965085.1 Bacillus sp. JJ1532 | reverse complement strand
TTTCACTTTTAATAATTACAGCCTTATATTTTTTGTTAGCAGATAAAATTTCTTTAAAACCTTTCCTAACTATGTACCATTCTTCTAAAAAATTTTTTTCTAAAGAACGCCGTTAGTTGAATCCTATCTTCTTATTACCAATAGTGTTTTCTCGAATATCGAAATGTTATTGATGTCCATGTTATTAAGATTGATAATTTGGTCAAAATCATAATTTCTTTCTTCTTCCTCTTCTCCAACCCAACAAGTATATAACTCGCAATAATCTCCTTCTTCGAGATATTCATTTAAAATATCACATAACGCAAGGAAACTCTTCTTTGCTTCTTTGTTACTTTTTATAAGATAAGGGTCTTGGTTGTTAGCATTAAATGACATACCTACATATCCATCAGTAAAAACCTCATATATATTCTTAGTTGTAAAGTGTTTCTTTACTAAATTTATCATTTGGTCATCCGAAAAATTTTTACCAATTAAAACTTTGTCATCACTACCATCTTTACTGTAAGGTAAAGTGAAATTACAACCAAGATAATTAACTATACTCATTATCTTCCATAACCCCTTTAAGTTTTTACCTTTATTTTAGTCAAATTACCTATTCAATTAACCTGCCCCGTTAGTGAAAAAAGCGTTCCTCCCTGTTGAAGAAACGCCCCCTTTAGTTAAAGTACATTTCTTCACAAT
>NZ_JBALOW010000123.1:5790-23352 GCF_036965085.1 Bacillus sp. JJ1532 | reverse complement strand
TACATTTCTTCACAATCTTTCCTTGTTCATATCTTCTGCTGTGTCCAAATTTTATAGATAGTTTGACCGTCTATTTTTGTTTTTTCTGTACAGACATCGACTTGTAAATTGTTATAATCAGCCCATTGAGGGAAAAAAACTGCTAAATATTTAATTACTTTATCATCAGGTGTTGCATATCCTACATTAATTTGATTACCTAAATAAGCAACAAAATCTGGATATAAAGCATCTGCCCATTCTTTAGCTTCAATCTCCGAACCAAAAATACGATTATCCTCTTTATAGCCACCATTTATCCATTTTAAGTTATCCATTTATAGAAACGCCCCCGATAGTTTAAGTAGAAATCTTAAAAGTTGGAGATTTAAATCATTTAAAGTTCCATTCAATATTTATCTGATTTTCTCCGCCAACTCTAAAATAATTCCCTCTGGACCACGAACATAACATAATTTATAACTTTCTTCATACTGCTGTATCTCACTAAAGATTTCCGTGCCCTTCTTTTTCAACTTTGCAACAATGGCTTCAATATCTTCAACAGCAAAGCAAATATGTCGGATACCCAGCGTATTTGCAAAAGGTTGCTGAATATCTTTTTCATCTGATGGCGTATAAAATTTGACTAGCTCTATCCATGCCTGACCATCTGGCATCCCCAATCCTACACATGCCGTTTTAACATCATTAAGCCCAACTATTCTGTCTAACGGTTCTCCATCCAATTCCCATTCCGCTTGCACTTCAAGTCCTAAATCAAGAAAAAACGCTTTAGCCTCTGAAAGATCATTTACGTTTATACTCACATGATCTATTCTATTGATCTTCATATCTCATACCTCCTATGTTCCTGTTATTTTTAATACCTGTATTCGTGTAAGGTTTGTTTGAAATTCTAATTCGCTTAAAACGGGAAAATATCCTTCTTCAACAATCCTGCTTCGTTACTTCAAGTACAAAGTTTCACAAACTCGACTAAACTTTCACCTAGATATCTATGTGTTATTCAACAATCTGGCCCTATAATGAAAATAAGCGCTGTTCCTTATTACAGAAAAGCGCCCGATGTTGAAAAAGAAAGTGCGAAAATAAACAAAAGGACTCCCATTTAGGAAGTCCACTACATGCAATAACACTTCGTTTAAAAGATGAGTTTACTTAATTCTAATCTCTTGTTTTTGAGCCATGAGAGTCGTCATCAACGGTACCTTCTCCCGACTTGTTGTCCAGCGCTTCACCTGCTACAGTACCAAATGGATCAAGAGCAGAAGTTATAGTATCCCCGGGAACAACACCTACATCAGTTCTTCCTGCCTCGCCAATATCGTTATCATCGCGTTTCAGTCCGTTAATATCAGCCATCTATTTCACTCCCTCATTTTTTATAGGGAAGTGCTATTGTATTAGCAGCACTGCCCTGTAAATATTTTTTCCAATAGGGACAATTTTACGAGAAGGGATTAATGTGTAGCGTCTGTAAATTTTTCCAACCCCCTTTTAAAATCCCTTAACAATGTTGAATTCGTTGATATTTCCCTCAAGCTACCAGATATACTTAAGTAAATAAATGGATGAGTGTTCATTTGATCCTCTACTGAAAGATCTAAAATTTATACGATTAATTTAGTTGAAAAATCCTTTCCTAGTTATCACAAGGGAGTGTCCCAAAATCGCGCCCTATAATTGAATTACGGTCATTTTTGCTATTTATGTGATCCTGATCATTTTATTGTTTTTTCATACGTCACACCATCAAGTTCCAATTCCACTTTGTTGTCCCAGTTTAAAAATTCTTCACAAGTTATTAAGTGTTTATTTTTATTCCATTATGAAATTTTATTCTATCCATCTTTATTGGACTATCAAGTGGTACTTTATTATTTAATGTTGAAATTATCATTTCAATATCATAATAATCAGCTACTATAAACTCTCCTGCAGGACTAACTGTTATGTGTCGAATATTGAGGTTGGTCTTCATATTCAATTAATTCTCCATTATTAGCGTTAAGTCTAAATAATTAATAAGATGTTAGGACAAGAACGGCTTCATATTTACTTGATACAGCAACACCTTTAGGAAAGCCACTAAAATTCCACACCATTCAGTTGAATTTTCGTTAGTGAATTTTATCCAACTCCAGCTTTGAGAGTTCCAAGGACTTGAAATATCATAGACCCTTTCTTTGTATTCTCCTGATAAAGGTTGATTTATTACCTTTACTTTGACTATCATATTTGTCTCCCAATAATGGTTCTTCTTCTACTATCGACCCTTTTCATGAAGAAAGACGCTTTCCTTATTTCAGAAAAGATCCCTTTAATGGAATAATTAATTAGTTTCTATTTGCTGGTTTAGATGTTAAAGAAATCTTTTATTTATCTTTCAACTGTTTTAGTAATTCAATTATTTCTTTATTTTGCTCACTTGTTTTTCTCAGCTTCACTTCAAATAATTTTAACGTGAATTATAAGTCCGTAAACGTCCGTTTTAAGCATTTGGAGGTTTTGCAGTGAATTATAAGATTAATCATGGAAAGCCTATAATGGACTGTAAACAAAGAAAAACCAGCTAACACATTGTCAACTGGTTCGTAATCATTACTTTAAATCAACTTTAGGATTAGTATTAAATTTTCCATTTTTATTTTCCTTTTCGTGACCGTGAACTTGATCCCCACCATCACCTTTTTCCTTAACAATCTTTCCGCCTAAACTAACGTTTTGATAGTCCTTTTCTGTCATAATATTCACCTCCAATTATTAAAATGTCCATTAGCAATGGGAATTATAGAATAAAAAAGACAACCTTTGACGGCTGTCTGAAAATGGAGTTTTTTATTGAATTTTTTTAACTAGCATCTACTACTCTTTCCTTCAGAAGGGTCAATAATTTTATAGGTATATTTAATGCCTTCTCTTTTTAAATTGCTCTTACCTTTGATAATTCTTCCATTGAATATCCTATATAAACATCTTCCTTATTAAAGAAAAACATATCCATCCCCCCTTAAATATTACCAAAAGAAACTACTGCTTTTTACACTATCCTTCCCCGATTGAACTAATGCACCCGTTAGCTTAAGTACATTTCTTCACAATCTCCATTTCTCTTACTAAGCGTTACTAAAAAATCTGGCCCGTTTGAGGAACAGTGGTAAAAACTATGTCTAGAATGGTATAACGCTTGACTTCCAGTCAAGCGCTCTCTCACGATGGTTACTTTAACTGTCCCAAACATTATTCCATTTCTTAATTTACGGGTTTTCTCCAAACGACTCCTCTTCGTTCATATTCCATTCGATGTTCAACTGCAGCTGCTATCTCAGCTCCTGAAAACCTCTCAATAATCCATAATCCTAGATCAATTCCTGAAGTAACTCCCCTAGATGTGATTACTACCTTCATCAACAATTCGATATCCTAAGTAATCAGCTCCATATCTAGGAAGTTCATCTTTCGCCAGATAATGCATAGCAACTCTCTGGTCTTTTAAAATACCTGAAGCAGCCATCAAAATGTCACCTGTACAAACCCCTCACACTATCGTACCTTCGTCATGCATAGCCGAAATGATCTGCGTTAACTCCCCCTTCTCCGCCTCCTGTCTCGCACCATGTTGGGCTTTATGGTTCCAGCCACCGCCAGGGATGATTAACAAATCTGGTCTGTTGTCTAAACGTAAAAAATCATGGACCGTCACTTGAACGCCAAAAGATGCGGTGACTTCTTTTTGAGACCCACTTGCGACTAATTCAATCTCGAATAGAGCTCCTGCCTCGATTCCTCGCTTTAAAACTTCATAAGGTGCCAAAGCGACAAGTTCCCCAAATCCTTCAAATAATACAATTTGTATCTTCACCCTCATACTCTCCTTTAAAATCTCAAACATGATAACCCCATTCTACTTTTTTAGACGGGGTTAAAATTAGTTGTTTAATTTTTGATGTGCAAAATTTTTTCGCACTTAAAAATATAACAATAATGTTGTTTAAATCTAAGGGGATAATCCACAATAGCGCCCAATTGTTTAATAAGAAGGCTCTGCCGAACCTTAAAAAGTATGCTAATTTGATTCGTATGACCATATCACTATTGTATTAGCCCCATAGAATACTAGTACCAGCTTTATATTTACTTAAAAATGGGGTTGAGATATGAAAATTCTATTGCTATCAGGAGGTTCGGGACGAAGACTTTGGCCTTTATCTAATTCAGTTAGGGCCAAGCAGTTTTTAAAGCTACTGCCTACACAGCATGGGAAGCCTGAATCCATGATTCAGCGGGTCTCCGGACAGCTGGATGATGCTGGGCTTCTATCATCAACATTTATTATTACCTATGAGAATCAATTGGAGATAATAAAAAACCAAATAGACACTCAGATTCCCGTCATCTGCGAACCGAGTCAAAGAGGTACATTTCCATCTATTGCTTTAGCTTGTGCGTACCTTCATTCCAATTACTATGCAGGTCCTGAGGAAACCATTTGTGTGGTGCCGGTGGATTCCTATGTGGAACCCCTGTTTTATAAGCTGCTGCAAAGCATTCCGGATATTCTGCATATATCTCAGGCTGAGCTTGCTCTGCTAGGTGCTGTGCCGCAGTTTCCGTCAGACCAGTTTGGATATATCCTCCCTAAGCCGGGTCAAAAAGAGGAAATAAGCTGCCTTCCAATAGATCAATTCATAGAAAAACCAGATACAGAAACAGCCCGGCGGCTGATAGAAAAGAATGCTTTTTGGAATTGCGGTGTTTTTGGATTTTCTTTGAATTTTATGATTGAGTATTTAAATAAAATGGGGCTTTCCACTTCTTATAACCAGCTGCTGAAAAACTATGATCTTCTGCCTGAAATCAGCTTTGATTATGAGATCGCTGAGAAAAACAGCAGGTCGATTGTAATTCCCTATTCTGGTTTATGGAAGGACCTCGGAAGCTGGGAGACATTAAGCGGCCAGCTTGAGAGTTCAGTTTCCGGCAAAGGTTCTCTATCAGAGGACTCTAAAAATACACAGATTGTCAATGAACTGTCCATTCCGATTCATGCCATTTCAATCTCTAATAGCATCATAGCTGCCAGCCCGGACGGGATTCTGGTTGCCGATAAGCAGAAGAGCAATGCTATAAAGCATATGGCTGAAACAACCCGGCCTATGTATGAAGAAAAAAGATGGGGCATCTATAAAGTTTTGGATTTTTCTTATACTAGCGAAGGAATGGAGTCCCTTTCCAAGCTGCTTAAAATATTACCTGGCAGAAATATCAGCTACCAGACTCATCAATTCAGACAGGAGACTTGGACAATCATCTCTGGAGAAGGGGAGTTTATTTTGGATGGCCGCCTTGTCTATATTAAAGCAGGAGATGTCCTTCAAATTCCGGTCGGTGCAAAACATGCTGTAAAGGCCATTACACCTCTGGAAATTATAGAAGTCCAATGGGGCGAAAAACTGCAGGAAGAGGATATTATTCGTATTACTGCTTCCTGGGAAGAGACGGTTAAGAATATCATAAAAGAGCGGGAAAGATGGTCTCTATCATCTACTCTACAATGCGTCAAGACTATATGGAAAACGTGTTTGAAAACTATGAAAATCAGGTTTGGGAGGAAAAAGAATTAATCATTATCTTAAATAATGATGAGATGGAGGCGTACAAATGACATATTATCAAGTAGTTTGGAGAGGGCCGGTTCTTGATGCAAGCGGATATGGAATTGCAAGCAGAGAATACGCTCTTGCATTAGACCGTCTTGGTGTTGATCTTATAATTCAGCCGTATACTTGGAATTTCCCCTATGATTTTAGCAATAAAAACAAGAAAAAGAGATTATTGCAGTTAATTGAAAAGCCATTCCAAAAAAACAAACAAAAAATATTAATTTATCATTGTCCGCCTGGAAATATTGATGATATCAAAAAAGAGAGAAAAAATTTTGATCGGATCCTATTTAATACTGTTTGGGAAACAGGAAAGATTCCGAGTCCATGGCTTCCAGTTATTAATGCATGTGATGGGGTATGCGTACCATGCTCTCAAAACATAGATGCCATGATTGAAGGCGGTGTGAATGTTCCTGTGTTTCTGGCTCCTCATGGGGCTGATACACAAGCATTTTACCCTGGAAACAAAAAGCTTTCATTAAAGGAAGCAAAAGGGAAGTTTGTTTTTGTTTCAATTTTTGATTTTCAGCATAGGAAAAATCCTGAAACTTTGCTGAAAGCCTATTGGAGCGAGTTCACTTCTAAAGACAATGTGCTGCTGGTCATAAAAACATATGGCAGCAATCGTAAAAAAATATTAAAGTCTATTTCGCAATATAAAAGAAGTCTTGGGTTTACAAATGAAACTGCCCCTCTGCATGTAATAACGGGCGTTATACCGGAAAAGCAGCTTAAAGGTTTATATACGCTGGGCAATGCATTCATTCTTCCCACTAGGGGAGAAGGGGTAGGTCTCCCATATATGGAGGCATTATCAAGCGGTATCCCGGTCATAGCTACAGGCTGGGGCGGACAAATGGACTTTTTGAATGAACATAATTCCTTTTTACTAGATTACAAGCTGGAGAATCCAAGAAACAGCATGGGCAGCAAAAGTGCCATATCGAGGCTATACCCCCACTTTTTTAAACATGAGGACCATCTGTGGGCTGAAGCCGATCTGGAGGATACAAAAAGACAGATGAGATTGGCCTATGAAAATCCGAATCTGTGTAAACAGAAAGGCCAGCAAGGAAGATTGGATATGCTGAATCTTACCTGGGATAAGGCCGGAATATTATTGAAAAAGGCTATAGAAGAGATTCTTTCTTAAACAGAAAAAATCTCTTCTATATCATTATGGATCTTTTTAGCTATACTTTTCCATGAAAAACGGCTGTTAATATGGTTTTGCCCGAATGCGGCTATCTCCTCCATAAATTTATGTCTGCAGCTGAACTGGTTAAGCTTATCCGCGAAATCCTCTGCCTCAGCATGGATATAGTGCTTGCGGTCAATGAGTTCTAATCCCCGGACACCGCATAAAGTGGAAAACAGGGGAATCCCTGCTGATAAAAATTCTAGCGCTTTCAAATTGACTCCTGCACCGCTAAACATCGGATTGATAGCGATATCAGCTTCAGCAAATAGCTTTAATTTTTTTTTGTGCTGAACCCTGCCCAGTAATTTTACGTTATTTTTCTTAAGCTCTTGAAAAGGTCTGCAGCATTCGCCTGCAATGATAAAGTCGATATCCCGACATTTATCGGCAAGTTGCTTAATGATAAACTTCACTGCCTGAGTGTTAGGCTGGTAATCTGCTCCAATAAACAGAGCTTTTGGCCTTCCGGCAGGCTTCTTTCTGCGCGGAAGCCATTCATCTGGATTGATTCCATTTGGGGCAAGCTTAATTTTTTGAGGATCCAGCCTATAATCTTTAATAAATTCCTCCCTCTCGGCTGCGGATGTGGCATAAATCAAGTCCGCGTGTGAAGTTAATCGCTGTTCTGCTTCATAAATCCGGGGAAGGTATTCCCGCGCCTTTTCATCCTTCCAAATTTGCTTTGCCAGTGAGTAATCATGGTTATGGCTGTTATAAATTCTTGGCTTTTGATCTTTGCTGAAATACAAGTCATAATCCAGTAAATAAGGGGTTTCATGAATAATGATATCGCTTGATTGGTAGAGCTTCTCAAAATACTTTTTGTATAAGGCAGGATAATTGGCAAGCTCCAAATACATAATTAAAGGAAGTTCATAGCCTGAAGCAGCATTATGAAGCTTCTGTCTTATTTGCGAGTAGAGAGGATCCCTTTCCGCTTTGTATTCTCTAAAGCTTGAAGAGTATTTGACGACCTTCTCCTTTTTACTGTTTGTTTGGGATAAAAGAGTAATATCATAATAATGGCTTAATTCGTTATAAATATGAAAATACCTCAATGTGCCTCCACTTGTCGGCGGGAAAACCGTTGGGAAAATATTAAGGACAAGTAATTTTCTCATCATTCCCCTCCTCTTCATTAGTTCCGGGTCACACTTCGAAAAACTTTCAGCGTTTCTTCGGCAGTCTTTTTCCAGGAAAAATGCCGTGACCGAAGACTGCTCTTTTCGCTAAGCTGTTTTCTTGTTACAGGATTTAACAGCTCCATCATTTTTAAAGCGATCTCTTCAGGATTTTCAGGATTAAAATAAAGACCCGCGATGTCTGCGATTTCAGGGATGCTTCCCTTGTTTGAGCAAACGATCGGTGTTTTTGTTTTAAACGCCTCCACCAGGGGAATGCCAAATCCTTCATATAGGGAAGGAAAGACCAAAAAGCTGGAGTTCCAATAAAGAGAAGGCATTTCTTCAGGGGGAACGTATCCCAGAACCCATACCTGTTTTTCTAAAGAACGTTCTCTTATAAATTTCAAAACAGATTGATAAACTCCATTGCTTTTATCTGCATAGCCTGTCAGGACAAGCGGTATGGTGGTATTGTATTTTTCCCTCAGGATCAGAATGGCCTTTAGAAGATTCAGATGGTTTTTGTGCGGATTATAGCTTGAAGGATATATGGCGTATGTTTCGGGCAATTGATATTTTTGTTTCACTCCTTTCATTGTGTTCTTCGCTGGTGCTTGATCAAATATGGCTGGTGCATTGAGGTGAATGACATGAATTTTTCTCTCAGGAATGGAGAGCTGACGGGCTATGGCACCCTTGGAAAAATCCGAGACTGTAATGACAGCATCGAACGAAGCCGTATATTGTTCATAATAGCGATTATTCTCTTCTAATCCGCCGGGGACAAAGTCCGGATATTCCGTATGAAGTACATCATGAATCGTTGCCACAGTCGGAACAGGGATACTTGGGAGATACGATCTGTGCAATGGGCAAAACCAAAGGTCCAGCTTGCATTTTTTGATGGCATCATAAACATCAGCAGAATCCATTAACTTCCGGAACTGAATGATTTTTATTTTTTCATGTTGGGGAAAAACGTTTTTCAGCTTCCGCTTAAGAAAAAGGAACAGGGTAAGGTTTTCCCGGCTGTCAGCCATATGGCCAATTAAATGCGTTATATATTGTTCAACCCCTCCAAACCGGTCTTGAGATAGATTGAGGAGATTAATTCCGATTTTCATCCTGCAGGCCTCCTTAGTCTTCAATTGGTGATTTAGAAGATATTTATTAAATAAACTATTATATTCGCCTGCTCAGATTATCATCACAATGAATTTAATATTAGAAAGGAGAGCAGCAAGAGAAGGGATTCATGCTGAAAAATAAGGAACTGTTAAATTTACCCTTTGATTTCAGCACGAGGCACTCAAGCGTTCTGGTTGCCAAAAAGCTATCTGAAAATCTATCTCACTTTGATGCAATACCTTCTAAAAACTTACATAATTGTTTATCTGTTAGTTCCGGTCCACTAAATTCTATTTCAATTTTTTCTTCAACTAACCTGCTTTTTAGTAAAAAAACGTTCCTGCATATTACTGAAATGCACCTGTTAGCGCAAAATAAAGTTCTATTTTAATGACTTTATTTTTCAGTTTCGTAATCATTAAGAATTATTTTTATAATTCTATATGTTTCATCTGCGATTGTTTTGTTTGATTGTTTATTATAATTGTAGGTTACTAAAGCCTTCCATAAAGCCCAACCTCTTGCCCTATTCCAAGTTTCTTCATCAAAATTCAATGCATTCTTAAATGACTTTCTCGTACTATCATCAAAAAAAGTCCAGGCCATTGCAGCATCACAAGATGGGTCTCCTACACCCAATATGCCAAAATCAATAACCGCATACAATTTACCAATTTTAGTTAATATATTCCCTGGTGCTACGTCACCATGGACCCATACTGGTTCTCCAGCCCATTTTGAAGCTAATGCCAATTCCCAAATTTCTCTCAATATATGTTTATTAAAAGAATTTATATTATTAATGGCATCTCTAAACTCATCATCGTATACAGCAATATCTCCACCTCTATAAAAATTATGTTCCCCAGCTAAGGGACCTCCACTGGTGTCAATTGATTGTAATTCAACTAAAAAATTACCCAATTCAATTGCAAATTGATTTAAATCATCTATATTTTCTAAAGTTAATGTCTCTCCATCCAACCACTTGTTAACAGACCAAGGATATGGGTAATCCTCACTTGGCTCTCCTTTAGCTATTGGTTCTGATATTGGTGTAGAAAGATGCTTGGCTAATATAGGTAACCATTTTTGTTCTTTTTCAACTTGTGGCACATAGGCTTTATCGCTTGGTAACCTAACGCTCATACTTTTTCCTAAGTGAAATGTTCTATTATCATTTCCACTTTTTATAACAGGCTTGATTTCCAAATTAGACCACTCTGGAAATTGGCTATTTATTAACTTCAAAACTAAATCTACGTCAATTTTTATCATTTCATTTCTCCTTATTATTTTAATTATTCATCACCCAAAACCTAGTTATAGTCACGAATTTATTCGATAAGCCCATCCTTAATAACCACTTTAATTTGCATGTATTTAATAAATCATATCCTTACTACAAGGACTCCTTATTCAGCTAACCTGAACCTTTAGTTTAAGTGTAAGGCTTTACAATCTCAGAATATTCCCTCAGTAATCTGGCCCTATAGATAAAGAATGAGCGCAATTTTTCTGGAATTGCGCCCGATTGTTGAAAATCAGATATACTATAGAATGAACAAATAAATATAGATGTATAAACTAACCAATAACGTACCTGTAAAACAAAAGGCATCCAAGAGAAAATTGTCTTCTTGAACAATAAATGATTAGAATGAGGTAAGACTGTACAAAGAAAGATAATATGCCTCAGATAAGAAACATTTAATTGTTCTTTGAAATGAACTTCTTCAATATCAAGAAATGCTATTTTCCTCATCCCTGAACAAATTTTATTACCAATGATATTTACGAAAAAACAGGAATATGCTGAGTTGGGGTGAGAAATTAATCAATTATCCTCTCCAGGCTTGTAATAATTAGGGTCATTTTTATGATCCTTGATGTCATTATTATCAATAGATAATTTTCCATTTTCCTGAAATGTGGCAAGCATGATATTCTCTACTTTTTCCCCCATTTTTTTCACTTCAGTCATTAGCCAATCCATGTTCAGCTTTAGGTATTTTAAATTATGGGAAATAATTTGGCCATCCATGATCAGTGGGATTGGCACATATTCTTTTTTTACCTGTAAGTTTAAATCACTCGGCTGCAAAGGGCGGTAATCAGCCTTAGGGATGACACTTATATCACCAATATCCTCCATAACGGCAATAGCGATATTTTGCGTATCCATGTACCCTTTCATCCGCAAATGGGACAATAATTCATTCACAGGCATTCGTACCTTTTTCAGTCCCTTTCGATCGATGTCCCCATTACGAATCAATACAGTAGGGCTGCTATATAAGAGCCATCTTAATTTATTATGTAGGGATAAACGGACGATAATTTTATAAATAATAAAAGTGATTCCAGAATAGATGATGGCTTTCCCGAGATTATTGACCTCTATCGGTGTACTGATAATATTCGTAAGCACAAAGAAATACAATAAATCAAACGAGTGCATTTCGGCCACGGCCTTTTTTCCTGACAGCCTTAAAAATAAAAATCCGACCAAAAACACAATAACTGCTCGGTAAATTAGTTCCAAATGTGGTTCACCTCTGGGAAATTCGGCTATTACTATCGATAGTATGAGTAGATTCGACCAGATCTAATCTAGGGAAAAATCTTTTTATTAGTATTAAAAATGAGCACTGCCATAGTGCTAATTGGTCCAATGGTAAAATAGCATAACTAATACCCTTGGCTAGACACGTGCAACAACTACCTAGATTGAATTTAAAAAAACAATGATGAATCCATGAAGCAGTGCGCCACCTTAATTTTTCTGGCTCAGCCTCTCGCCCAGATTCCTGTAACTGTTGGTCAATAAGCATCCTAGTTTCCGCATTAAATAATAATTGTCTAGATAGTTAATTAATGTGGGGTTAATACGAATGCTGATCCTTCCATCAGTTTTGTGACATTCATAACTTTTCCTGTAAAATCAGTGTTAAAAATTAACCATTCAGGATTTAGTTTAGATTTAAATATGATGTGTCCGTTAGTTTTTGATACAAGTTGTCTAGAGGTGGTCACAATTGCCTTCCCTTCTCAGATTTCTCGCGTATTCCGCTTCCTTGGACAACATTTCCGGATCCTCGGTCAGCTCCGGCGCCTCAAATACTTGACGCAATTCAATCTGACCTTCCCCATGTCCTTGTGGATCCGGCATCCGCATGGCCCACTCGATGGCTTCTTCCCTCGAATTCACATCAATTAGTATGAACCCAGCAATCAATTCATTCATTTCCGTAAATGGGCCATCCGTGACCAGCGGCTTTTCTCCTTGTTTTGGATACGAAAGCCGAATCCCATTTGAACTTGGGTGAAGTCCTTTAGCCATAATTCGCACGCCTGCCTTCACTAATTCCTCATTGTACATCGTCATGGCTTCCCTGAGCTCTGGGCTCGGAAGATTTCCGGCTTCCGAATTCTTTGAGGCTTTGACAATTATCATAAACAGCATAAAAAGTTCCTCCTTCTTTTTTAAAGGCAAATCCCTTAATTAACATCTTTATAAATACAACGAACCGATATCTTCAAAATCTATCATTTTAAATATTCCATAAAATCAAAGGATATTCCTTCCTATACCCTTCTTCCACTAACCTGCCCGTTAGCTTAATAACCTCAACAAAATAAGCGATAACCCTTTCTGGATCATCGCACCTAATAGTAGAAATGTAAACTTAATGAGATGTTCAATAAAGAATAAAAAAATTAAATAAAAACAAGGTTGATAAGAATAATGAATTTACCTTTAATGTTTTCTAAAAAAATCATTTAGTATGGACGCCAGATTTTCTGGAGCTTCCATATTTATTTCATGCCCTACACCCATAATTGTCCGAATTTCTGCTGTTGCGATTTGATCTGCCAATTTCTCCGATGCCCTTTTATTCGCTTTATCATTTTCCCCACATAAAACCAAAGTATTGCACTGAACCTTTTTTAAGTCGTTACTAAAATCTAATTCCATCATAGAATTTGACAATATAATAAAATCATTTTTGCTGGAACCAAGTTTCTGAAAAGGAGATTCTGGCATAAGTCGAAAAATGGTATTTTGAACTTTAAGCAACATTTTAGGCATTTTGTATTGTGGTGCTATTAAAACCAGTGAGTCAACTCTACTTGGATGGTCAATCGTATAATTCAATGCAACTACTGCTCCTAGAGAAAGTCCAATAAGGACAACTGGCTCGGAATATTCTTCTATGTATTCAGAGAAAGCGGTGTATAGATTGTTGTAAGTAGGCTCTTTATCTTTCAAAAGGTTAAACAAATCAGGATTTGAAATTTGAGTTGTATCACCCATGTAAGAAATAGTTTTCTCCCAACTTGAGGAACTTTGCCCTAAACCATGAACGAAGATGTATCTCATTAAAGTATCCTCCATCTTCATAAATTCTATATATTGATAATACCTTACAAACTAAATCATTTCTATTTTTTAGTAATAATGCACCTATTTCTTATTGAACTATTGCATCCGTTAGTTTAAGTGTATAATTTCACAATCACTTTATAAGATATAGATTTGTCAACTCCACTCATTTTGTTAGTTTCTCCGCTACAACATTAAAATTAGTTGTTGATGTTGATTCTTCATATAAGAAAGTAATTTTATAATCTATTACTTCATTCGTTTCTATTTTAAGAATTGATGTTGTTACTGTACCATCCCCGACATAAGTTAACCGACTATTATCGGCGATTTCGTAAATTTTTACACCATCTACTTCATTTACTGCAAAACCTATTCTTTGAATCGTATCTCCGTAAATAAAAGCAAGATTGCAACTATTATTTTCTGTTTTATCGTAAAAAGAAATAACCGCCTTTAACATTGGTAATTTATCATCTTTCACTAATATATAATCAAAGATTTCATAATTATTATAATCTCTGTTCATCTTAAATGTTGCTATTGCGTCATCCTTGGTATAATTCTTTTTAACTGATGTTTGTTGATTTTGATTCAATGAAGAATCTGGATATTCCGATACACTCTGAGTAGTATTAGAACATCCTATTAGGGTTAAAGACAAAAATATCACTAAAGTTAATCTTAGTTTCATACATTTTTCCTCCCTACTTAAAAATTATTAATAAATTAACATGATTTCCACATGATTTTAGTTAAAAACCTTAAAGATAGGGCATGAAACCTTTCATATTTTAGGCTTATTAATTGTATTCCTTGTTGTATAAAAGCACCCTTTACTTGAATAACCAAACATCACTTCACTTTTTTACGAAATTTAAAATCCACCTTATAATTCCAATAACCAGAATAAGAACCCCATTAGCTAATGTTATAAGTCCTAAAAATGCTCCACCATAGCCTGCACCTTCTCCTGTTCCTCCAGAACTCCAATCATAAAAATGAAGAAATAATGCACCACTTGAAAAACCAATCATTGGGGCAAGTACCATCATTAAGATGCCTGATACCATAAGATTCAATTTTCCCTTTTTAAACAATGTAAAGAAAACAACATTAAGCGATATTATAATTAAGATGAATAATGTCAAAATTAAATTTCCCTTAATATATCCCCCTATCAGTTAAATTTTACCACAAATAACCATCATCCTTGTTGAACTATTCTGCCACTTTAGTTGAACAAGAAAAAAGAGCCGTCTAAGCAGCTCAACGATCTTCAAGTAAAGCACCCATTAGTGAAATAAAACTTATAAATGCAAAACACTATGAACAAAATTATTTGCATTCTCTGCGTCTTTTTTTCTAACAGAAACAACATATTGTTGTTTATAATTCTTGTTCATTCCGAAACTTCCAAAGTTTCCTCTCGATGTACCAGGTCCCAACCATTTTCCTGAAGGATCAATAACTTTATAGGTATATTTAATACCTTCTCTTTTTAAAATTGCTCTTACCTTTGAAAATTCTTCCATTGAAAATCCTATATAAACATCTTCTTTATTAAAGAAAAACATATCCATCCCCCCCTATTACCACAACTACTGCTTTTTACACTATCCTGCACCTTTAGTTGAACAAGAAAAAAGAGCCGTCTAAGCAGCTCAACGATCTTCAAGTAAAGTAGAATTGTTAAAACTTTATATCTTTCGGTAATGGGTTTTCCAGCTTAACACGATGAAAAACTCTTTCTTCCTTAAATTAACAGGTTTGAGGTACTCTCCCATTCAGACTTAAGAATTGAATATTGATATTCGTCAATCCACTGTCCTTTTGACATGTAATTTTGTAAAAAATGCCCTTCTCGCTTCATACCAACGCGTTCAAGTAAAGCAATAGACTTGTTATTTCTAACATCTGTATGTGCAATTACTTTGTGTTTTCCTAATACATTAAATATATAATCCAATAACGCACTAACAGCCTCACTTGCATATCCATTCCCCTGGTATCCTGGAGAAAGAGTAAACCCGATTTCTACAATATTGGGTTCGTCTAAAAGCGTATGAAGTGCACAATCTCCAATGAGTTGATTAGTCTCAGCTAAAGCAATGGCAAACTGGAACCAAGTACCTGGTTGATTAGGGTTATTTTTACTTTGTTCATTAACGAACGATTCGGCTTCGTGATATTGATAATTCTCCCATGATTGAAATTTAGCAACTTCAGAATTTGAACGATAAAAATGGAAGTCATCAGTGTCGTTAAGACTAAATCTTCTTAAAATAAGACTTGTTGTTTTTGCGAAAATTTGATTGTTTTTTTCCATGGTTTTTCCTTCCTAAACTTTCGTCAAGTAGATTTCATTGTTAACTGTTTTGCGGTTTTACCACCAGAAGCGGTCAGCCTCTATTGTGATAAAGCCCCCGTTACTTGTCTAAGGTACTAGCCTCACTCTTTTATTCTAAGTTGTCGTCTAAGTTCTTTAAATGGAGTAGCATAAGAGTCCTCATATTTCTTAATATATTGTGTTAACATAGACCAATTACTTTCGAGGTGAGGATGTATCTGGGTGGTGTCAGCAAGACTATAAAGTTCAATTAAGAAGTAAAGGGTTTCCCTACTAAAAAGTCATCCCCTAATTGTAATAAAACCTCAATAACATTTGGAATGTAGTTAAACGCTTCTTTGGGAGACATTCCCTTAGTAATTAATTCGAAGGAATTACTAAAATACCACTCATCTTTGTCTAATTTATCTTCCCATTCCACAAATATTTCTAATAACCTATTATCCATTGTCATCACGCCCAAGATTGCAATTTTATATACATATTTTATCACTTTTTGTTCAACAATCTGGCCCTTTTCATGAAGAAAGACGCTTTCCTTGTTTCAGAAAAGCGCCCTTTCGTATTATAAGGTCAGCCAGATAAGAAAATATTTCTTGTTGACGATTTTTAATAGGGTTTTATTTTTAACGGTAGCCAGGGTAAAATGTAACTGCCCATGGGACTTAGATCCCGTTAAAGTAAACAGTTTACCCCCTCCTTGTAGAAACACGTTGAGGCTGGTTGGGACATAAATCTAGAATAACAAGCAAAGCTGTGACACTGCAAGAAGGAAGAATTAGGGGTACCTGCAAATAAGAGATTAGGAGATGATGAGGATGAATCCAGTCGTTGGACTGGAAATTTCAAAAGGAGAAAGTCGGTTCAAGCTTTTGTAGATAAGGGAAACCTTTTTGTAAGGGCTTTAAAGTATCCATACTCTTGAGAGGCTTGGATTACTTGTAGAGTTCTTAGATCATGAACAGAAAGAAACAGGTCAGAAGAAGCCAGAAGCCCTCAGTGATTCTAGAAGCATCTTGGACACTATCAAACACCAGTTGTCCAATATCTAGATGAACTTGGATATTTATTAATTATTATTAATCCTTTAATTTCGTATAAGGCAAAGAGTTCAAGTCTAACTTTTGAACTCTTGCACTAGTTAATTAAGTAAAGTATGTCACATATTGTAGTTCATTTATTCTTTAAATGATAACCCTACTTCTTCTAATGAAGTTCTCAAAATAGGTAAGGAAGCTGGCCCAATACCATGAATTTTTAAAATTTCTTTTTCAGTGTACTTTGATAGTTCCTTCAAAGTGTCAATCCCTTCGTGAACCAATGCATTTCTTGCAGGTGAACTGAGTTTCGAAAGAAAGCCACTTTTAGGCTTATTCTCTTTATCACAGGTAGGACAACTTGGACACTCACTACTTTTGTAATACTTATGTCCTTTTTCACAAATCCTTAAACTTTTTTCTACTGTCAAAATAAACTCCTCCAAATAAATTCTGTATCCAATTTTAACATATTATATTTTGCATATTAGTTATACAATATCTACAAAACAATGTTTGTCCCTATTCAGGAATGCTGCCCCGAATGCTGAATATAGAATATACAACCTAAAAGCTACTTATACTTAAACCCTAGCTACCCTTTAGGTTGAGTAAATTTTTTTCAAGAATAATTTTATGTATTCCTTTTTCATCGGTATACGTATC
>NZ_JBALOW010000123.1:3915-5766 GCF_036965085.1 Bacillus sp. JJ1532 | reverse complement strand
CCATTTATTCATTGTTTTTGTTTGAACAACACTATAACCCAGTTCCCTTACATATTGATGTTGCTTTTCCATTAGGGTCGAAGCTACACCAAATTTTCGATAATTGATATCCACTCCCCCCATCCAACTATAAAATTTATTATCATCCAATGCATATCCAATCTTAAATCCAATAAGCTTTGTACCACTCATAGCGGTTATAATTAATAGTTGCGGTTTACTTGCCATTTTGTTAATCAAATTATCTGATTTCCCAAAAATGTCTTTATGTAATTCTACAATGCCACCTAATATATCATCGTCAGGTATTGAATTAAAAATAAGGGTTTCAAAGTTCATTTGTATTTCACTCCCCTTCCAAAATATTTAGAATACATAATTCTTAACATTATTATGTCTGTCCTTCTTTAACAATCATGTTAATCGAATAGGAAAAATGATTGCAACACAAACCCATTTTGTGATCCCGCTCTTTTATATTGTAATAAACAAAAAATGGATATATAGTAAAATAGCGGTATATTTAATAGAAGGGCGAATAAAAAAGTCGCAGTTATAGTTCACCATTTTGTGCCTTTCATCAAATAAAAGCTCTTTTTTATTATGTATAATGAGGATATAATGGTAAAATTTATTCTATCAAATAGAACGACCATAAAGAGGAGAATACATATATGGAATTTGTAGAATTAGCAAAAAGTAGACGTTCAGCTATCAATTTTCAATCGGATGTGAAAATCTCAGATCTTGAATTACAAGAAATATTTGAAATCGTTAAAACCCATCCCTCATCATATAACATTCAAACTACGCATTATTATGTTGTCACATCAGAGGAAAAGAAAGCTCTTGTCAAGAAAGCCTCATATGAACAGCATAAAACCCTTAGTGCTTCTGCAACGATCATCGTATGTGGAGATAAAGATGGATACAAGGAAGCCCCTCGATTATATGAAGGCATGAAAATGCTTAGAATTATAGACGAGTTAGAATACAATGATACGATTGAGACAATTAATAATTTATACAGTAATAACAATACATTAATAGAAGAAGATAATATCCGAAATGCTTCTCTATCTGCGATGTTATTCATGTTAGCTGCCAAAGATAAAGGATGGGATACTTGCCCGATGCATGTCCACAATGAACAAACGATTAAAGAAATTTACAACATTCCAGATAACCACGAACCTGTTTTAATTATTACATTAGGCAAATCAGTAACAGGAAAAATTAGACCAAGAGGGTATAGAAAGCCTGTTGGTGAATTTGTTCATTTTGCTGATTAATAACTAATTTATCAAAAACCTACTAAGATTTTCTTAATTGAGTTTTCTTCCATAAAAATATGTTTGTAAATACAACTATTGAAAAGTAAAGCAAACTTGCAATTATTGTAGCGGTAAGTTTTTGTTTATTAGCTTTTGGGTTTCCCAAGAGTCTATTTAATTGCAAAATTTTTGTATCATTTTTTAGAAAAAACTAGGAATGTCTCTTTCTTGGTGGACATTCCTTTTTATTATTCTGANNGTAATAATCACAAATTTCAATTTAACTTGAGTAATCCACAATTATGCTAATCTTAATTGTCTACTTGAAAATTGTCTTGTTGTAAGTGATGAAAAATTACTTCATATAATCTTCAACTAATTCATAGCATCTTTCTTCTGTAAGATTTGCTAACACAGCCACATATTCTAGATGTTCCATCGTACCTCCTTGATATTTTAGGGATGCCTCTAATGCAGTATCATCACGATAGGTTATCCAATTCCTTTGTTCTTTTCTCAATTGATTCATCTCTTCTGTCGTTAGTTGTTCCTTTAGGACTCCATAAACTTCATTTAA
>NZ_JBALOW010000123.1:3370-3902 GCF_036965085.1 Bacillus sp. JJ1532 | reverse complement strand
AATTCATCCCAAACATCATATCTATCGTTTTCCACTTTTTTTAAAGCGTATGTTGATGAATCTTCTGCTTCCACTTTTTCTATTTCTATTCTAGTATCATTTAATTTCTTTAAATACTCTCCCTTCAGATTCGCTGTAGAATTAGTAGACGAATCTTTATCTTCTGTAGGTACATTGATTGATCTATCCTCTTTTTCGTTTGGATTCATATTGGCTGGATTTGTGGTGTTTCTATTATTGTTGTCGGTCTTTGCAGCATCTTCTTTTGAATCTACATTAGAAGAATCGTCCTTTGTGTTTTGCGATAGATTGCTATTTTGTAAATGGTTGTCAAACATAGCACTTGACTCTTCCGATGAGTTTTCACAAGCAGCCATAAAAAGTATAAATACTACAAGAAACATTACAATTAAAATTATCCTATTTATTTTCATAATATAGCCCTTCCACTAACAATTAACTTGTGTCCTTTCAATTACTTCTGGCAGCATTTCAGTAACCTGCTTTAACTTCTACTTTTGCTAGCAAAAGT
>NZ_JBALOW010000123.1:0-3350 GCF_036965085.1 Bacillus sp. JJ1532 | reverse complement strand
TTCTAAAAGTGTAGTTATTTTTGTTATTATCATTTCAAAATTCTCTCTTAAACTTATTTCATCGAGATCGCATTCCTTCACTCTAGCTTTAATGTTTACGGATATAACCAAAATATTTCCATCCTTTGTCTAAAAAAAGAAATATTAACAATATCATAGATGCTAATATAGCCTAATTCCTAGATTCAAATTCTAGTATTAATCTGAAATAAGCTCCATTTTCTCTACTATGTTTTCTATTACTGAATTTATATTTGCATAACCATGATAACGAACATATATAACGGCTTTTCCCATAGAAGCAAACACTTCTTTCGACTCTTCTTCCTCATGAACAATCAAAAGATCCAAATCTGGATGCTTTGTTTCAACAAACTCTCTATGACTATTTTCATAACTATATCTTTTTATTAAATCAGAAATCAGATGATCCGCTATAGATGGAACACTGAGCTGAAAAACCCTTGTATGAATACTTGGTGAATATTCACCACTGCCATCCTCCCACATTTTTCCCGGGACTACCCCGTTTTCATCTGTATCATATTGCACTGGTGCCAACGGACTCCAATCATACGAATACCGATTATCCCAATCAACATTATCTCTCATATATGAAGATTCCCCCCGAACCAAAGCAGGATTCTGCTCTACATCTGCTAATCTGACAATCGGTAAGTCAAGACTTGCTTCTGGCAATGTTTTTGTATAACCTTTTACAAGCTGTGTGAATGGAAGTATAGCACTCAATCCAACAACGATTGTAAAAAATAAAGCTATAATAGAATTTAATCGATAGTGCCTCTTCCAAGGAGCATGATGATCAATAGGTTTTCCTTCGATCAGATCTTTTCGCAAAACACGAATGGATATAGCTGCTTGCAGCGATGTATAGGCCATATATCCAAAGAAAATGGTTAAAACAGTTTGTTGAATAACCATCCCTTCGACCAAAATGAAGGTAGGTGTCCCATCGAGAAACCAAATAGAAAACAACATACCGATCATTAAGATAATTGCAGCTACAGTTATACATGCATTCTTAGCTAATTTCTTATCTAGTTTCTTTAATGTATAAGATTGTTCTGCGGGGTCTGTATGAATCTCTGGTGCATTAAGCTCAACAGGGGATGAAAATACGTGAAAAAAATTATAGCTCGTCACATAGTCCCATCCACTTTCAGCATACATCTGTATTTGTTCTGGTGTGATCTTCATAGATACATCAATTCTGTACCTCATTTTTTGGGGCTCACCTTTAACAAATTCGGCAAAATGCAGTCTCATCCTTTTCAGTTGGAATCCCTCAGCAGCCATATCTGCAAACCAGCTTTCATGCTCCCCGATTCGCCAATAATCACTGGGACGAAGTTTGTAGACAGTCTTATTCATTCTCTTCACCTTCTTCTAAAATATTGCCGTCTTTTATCAAGGATTTTAATCTCCTATACTCTATGCGCAGAGCTTGTTCTCCTTCTGGTGTAATTTGATAAGTTTTTCTTCGGCCATCATCTTCTTCTAATGAAATAAGACCGTCTTTTTGCATTCGTGATAGTACTCCATAAAGTGTCCCCGGTCCCATTTTTACTCTGCCATTCGAAACTTCTGTAATTGCATGCATAAGCTGATAACCATGGTTTGGATGCATCAGCGCTAGCAGTACATAATACATTGCTTCGGTCATCGGCCCTCCATTATATGCCATTTTCATACAAACCTACTTTCATTCTTTAACATATTATGTTATACGATATATCGTATAACATAATAGTACTTCGTTAAACACTTTTTGTAAATACAGAATATGGTGTAAAAAACCAAATCTGTAAAACTTGTACCTATGTACACCAACGCTTGCAAGATATTCTCCGCCCATCTCTTCTAAATCCGTTGTTTTTCTCGTTCCCGCTCTGTAGGATGCATTTATTCTGTCATTTAAGTATTGAATCACGAAGGAAAAAGGAATAGTTATCCAGTACTCTACTCCCCTAATAAAGTATAGGTACCTCCTTCTAATTTTAAAAAAACTCATTAAAACTATTATGGCAAATATAATACGTTACGAATGACCATAACGAAAAATCAATAATATTAAACATTAACTTAATATTATTGATTTTTTTATCAAAGAAATTAAGTTTTATTATTTATTATTTTTATTTATTGTTATATAATCGAATCAACAAAAAGGAAGGATTTTCATTATGGCATATCAAGTAATTACAAATTGTCCTGTCTGCAGTAAAACTTTAAAAATTACAAAGTTGCAATGCACTCATTGTCACACTACGATTGAAAATGAGTTTGAATTATCTAAGCTGGCATCCTTATCAAAGGATCAACTGCATTTCGTAGAAGTATTTATTACATGCAGAGGGAATATCAAAGAAGTTGAAAAGGAACTGGGTATTTCGTATCCAACGGTTCGAAGCAAACTAACAGACATCATTTCATCCCTTGGATATGTGCAGAAGAAGAAAAATGAAGTTGACGAGAAAAAAGTTGTCACCATGTTGGAAAATGGCGAAATCACACCAGAAGAAGCCATTAAGCTCTTAAAAGAGTAATAGGAGGAATGGATCATGAAAGAGGAAATTACAAGAGTGTTAACAATGGTTCAAGAAGGGAAGATTGATGCAGATAAGGGTTCAGAACTGATTCAAGTATTAAAAGAGAAAGAAGAAACAGGTAATAAGCTTTTTGAAAAACCAGCAAAATATTTAGATAAAACATTAAAAATTCGTGTTGTATCAACCGAAAATGATAACGTCACGGTCAATTTGCCTATAAAACTTGTCAAGGCAGTATTAATGGCTGGACACAGCATCGCAGCGAGTATTCCTCAATCGGAAAAATACGTTAAAGATATAGACATAAACCTTATTATTGAAGCAATCGAAAACGAATTAGATGGCCAAATTGTTGATATTAAATCGGCAAACGGGGATACCGTTTCGGTCATCATTGATTAGTGGTTTGCTTATGATGCATGTAAAAGTGAAAGCAAAAGACGTTCGGTTTACCATCCCCATCCCATATGCTATTTTAAACATTGTTATTTCCATTTTGTCTTCAAAATTTCTTCAGCAAAATGTAAACAAATGGACAAAAGAGCACTTCGAAAGAAAAAAACTGGACTTTACCTTTCCACTAATAGACAAAAATACGCTAAAGCCTATCGTCGAGGTACTGAAAAATTATAAGGGGATAGTGCTAGTAGATGTCAAAGCTAAGGACGGTACTGAGGTTAAGGTTAGACTATAATTTATTTTCTAATACACTTGGTACTTTGAAAAAAAGCTTAATTTTCTCGCTTACAATACCGTGAAAATTGTAGAAAGACAGTATAG
>NZ_JBALOW010000122.1:0-3642 GCF_036965085.1 Bacillus sp. JJ1532 | reverse complement strand
GAATAAATGAAAATTGAAAAAGGTGATGAATATGGATTACAAAATTAATACCCTTTTTACTCAAATAGGCGGAGCAGAAACTATTGAGAAGCTTGTCCAAGTATTTTATCCACGTGTATATGCTGATCCCGACCTAAGCCCATTGTTTGAAGGAGATATGGAAGAAATCATGAGAAAGCAGCGGATGTTTCTATCACAATTTACCGGAGGACCCGCCCTTTATAGTCAGGAATTCGGGCCACCTGCTATGCAGCACCGCCATCTCCCCTTCGAAGTCACGCCACTGCGCGCTAAGTGCTGGCTTCGCTGTATGAAGGAAGCTTTTGAGGAAATTGGGCTTAATGAAAATCCTGCAGGTGCGGCTTTTTATGATCGACTAACACAGGTAGCAGGGATTATGGTAAACACTCCAGATTATGAATAAAATATAGTTTGCTAATGTAAGACTAAGTTTGCTTAATTTTTCTTAATAAGTTTTCTGAATGCGCAAAAATAAGAATGATAATTATTGCTGCTACTATCCATAAAAGTTCAATGGAATGGTAAAGATACGAAATAGAAAATGGTATCAGGCAAATGGCTGCAAGTCCTGCAATCGTAAAGCTTCTAGTAAAAGGGAAAAATAGTAAAAAACCAATGATAATGACGAGTGCCAGCAATGGCTCGAATGTAATGATTCCCCCGATAAAGGTTGAAATTCCTTTTCCGCCTTTAAATCGAAAAAGGATTGGTTTAATATGTCCGATTACAGCTAGGCTAAGGCCAGCCAGCATTTCCAATTCTGTAAATTGCAGATATCTTCCAATTATGATGACAATACTGCCTTTACATGCATCACCGAGAAATGTAATGACAAAAGCCTTTTTTCCATATAATCGTCCGATATTTCGTGCTCCTGGGTTTCCGGAACCTTGATTATGTACATTTCCTTTCCCAAAAAGCTTTAAAAAAATGTGAGCAGTCAGGATATTGCCGATAAAATAAGAGCCAATAAAATAAATTATTTGATTCATATGGATCTCCAGCCTTTTTTGATTGTTGGACTAGGAATCTAGCAGTCTAGTTCTGAATTATGTAAGAGATATATACTATATTATGGACAAGTATCATTGATTATTCAATAAAAATAACACCCAAAAAATGGGTGTTATTTTTTCAAGCTTAATTCCCCTTGCTGATGATACGAATTTAGATCGTATGATGATATTTTGGTTGGGGATAAGGCATATAGGGAGTTTCCAATATAAATAATCCGATTAATTTGATTCTCCCATTCCTCATATGGTGCTTGAGGATCCTGATGTGTTAATTTCGTTTGTAAGTGAAAGCCCGTTCTTAAATCAATGTTGTAAACAAATCCTCCTTGGAACTCAAATGTAGACTCATATTCACTATTTGGTTTGTTTTGATGAACGGTAATTGGAAAGGCAAAAAGATTTTTCTTTTTATCAAACAAGAGTGCTTTATGATCATGATTTAATGGTGAGTACGTACCTCTGCCTCCGATAATTTCCGTAAATTTCTCTTTCGGATTTGACATATCACTTACATCGAAAAGGGAAATTTTTACCCCATCCGTTAAAATGATTGGCTGATTACCGGGACCTTTCCCGCTTACCTTTGTATCATAACCAAAACCAATGAGATGATTTTCGTCAAATGGGTGCAGATAATTGCTGAAACCTGGTATTTTCAATTCCCCTAGAATCTTTGGATTCTTCGGGTCCTTTCCATCAATGACAAATAACGGATCCGTCTCTCTAAAGGTCACAATGTAAATGCGATCATTCATAAACCTTGCTGAATAAATTCGCTCTCCCCTTGCAAGATCCTCAAGTTTACCTACCTGCTTTAGATTTTCATCCAATATATAAAGATTATTCGCTGAAGGCCGCTTGTCATCCCAAACATAGCCCTTTGTCGTGGCAATGCGAAAATACCCAGCATATTCATCCATGGAAAACTGGTTTAATACCGTTCCCGGAACTTCACTCGAGCTATGAAATTCCACCTTCATGCCATCCACGTTAAATTTATAAACAGTTGTATCTGGCTGTTCAGATTTACCGTCTATATGTGGAAACCAATAATAGTTGCTGACCGCTATATAGAGATTATTTTTTGACATATAAAGATTATTGCCGCTGCCTAAATAGGTGGATACGGAAATTTTTTCAGTTGGTTTATCTAGATCAATTACAGCAATATTTGTGAAATTTGTTTCGCTCGATCCAGGAAAATACTGAATATGATCGAAATCAACTGGCTGCAAGCCTGGTTTCTCTAATGAATCGGAATACTTAGGGCGTATATCAATTTCTGGATTGTCTTTCAAGATCCAAACATCTGGATATTTATTAGCAATAAGATAGACTTTTCCATTCATAAGCCTAGATGAAAGCAGTGAGCCTTCCATTTCGAATTCTCTTATTTTTTTCGGTGTCTGTTTATTTTCAATATTGTATATAATGGCTTTCGTTGTTTCGTGTACAGGAGCAATGGCAATTTTGGCTATTTCTTTCTGTGTCGGGTACGGCATCTTCCCGTAGCTATTTCCTAAAATAATTAACTGATCCTCGTATATAAAAAGCTGGTAAGGAGAAAAAGAATGGTCAAATGATAGCACAGACTCTAATGTCATCTTATCGGAAGGAGCTGCTTTAATGATTTGGACCTTTTCGTCCACGACCTGATAAATATGCGAACCATCTGTTTTAACCGTATCTGCTTCATCGATTCCCTGAACCTGAACATTCGTTTCAGAATAATTAGACCCGCTTTTATCAGCTGCCGCACTTTCCTGTGAAGACTCCTTCACGCTAATTGAAAAACCTGTTTTATGTTTCTTCTCTTCTTCCTTTACACGATTTAATAATAATTCATTTAAGGCAGTTTTTGATTTAACTGAAGGAAGAGTGTCTTTTACTTCGAAGGATTGGCTCTTCCCAGAAAGCAGTTTTTTTCCGAGGGCAGATTTTATATCTGAGCTCAGATGCAAAGTATAATATTTTGCCTCTAATGAATATCCGCCATCAGGAGGTTCTACAATAACAGAGTTTCCCTCCTTACTGACATTCACTTTCACTTTTTGGTTTTGTCCCTTTTCATCTATCACATAAACCGTTTTTTCATTTACACTTTTTGGATCTAGTTTAGCGGAAAAGTTAAATTTCCAAATCTTATTCTGCAGGACAATGGTCTTATCATTTCTTGTATCCATCCCACTGACAACCTTTAATTGTGTAATGAGGAAAAATGAAAACATCACTGTTATAACTGTAAAAATTCCGCCTATAGTGAACCATTTTTTCTTCATTGCTGTCCCCCCTTTATAGCTTTTGACGAAATAGGATTCCCTTTAGTTACAATCACTTCCTTTTCATCCATAGATTTACTTCAAAATTAATAATAAAAAATATCCGCTCGATTTGAGCGGATATTTGATCTTTCTCATTATTCACCAGTCTTGTGTTCTTTCTAGCAATTTATCAATTTCAATTCGTCTGATTATATAGCTGAAATCACCTTCATCTGCCATTTCTTCGGTAGCATCTAACAGTTTATCAATATCGGCATTAATTAAAATCATAATCAGAACTCCTCTAAATATTATTTAATAGGTATTTGGATGTTTATTTTTAT
>NZ_JBALOW010000121.1:15518-15792 GCF_036965085.1 Bacillus sp. JJ1532 | reverse complement strand
TCTAAATATATTAAATTTTTTGAATATTATTGACTGTTTACTTCGTAAAATGATAATATAACGATATATTTACGCTATCTACGTTATTTATCATATAAAAGATGCTTTATACATAGGTAGTCCACACTGCAATTTTTGCAGTGTTTAATATTTATTATAAAGAGGGGGTATTTCAAGATGAAAAGGTCTTTAAAAGTTTTATTCTTCCTATTGGCAGCAGTTCTGCTCATGCTTAGTGCATGTGGAAAAGAGGAGGCAGCCCAACCTGCTGAGG
>NZ_JBALOW010000121.1:0-15419 GCF_036965085.1 Bacillus sp. JJ1532 | reverse complement strand
GATGCTGCAACAGAAGGATTTAAAAAGGCATTAGAGGATGAAGGATTTAAAGAAGGGGAAAATGTGGAATTTAACTTCCAAAACGCACAAGCTGATATGAATAATACACAGACAATTGCCAATAACTTTGTTGGCGATAAGGTTGATTTAATTTTTGCCAATGCCACTCCAAGTGCAGTTAGTGCTCTAAATGCAACGAAGGATATACCAATTCTGTTTACATCTGTAACCGATCCAGTCGGAGCGGGTCTTGTAGAGGCATTCGATAAACCAGGCGATAACATTACAGGTACAACGGATAATCATCCGGAGGGTACCGCAAAGACCATTCATTTTATCATTGATGAAGCTGGAGCGAAGACGATTGGCGTCATTTATAATGCAGGTGAACAAAATTCTGAAGTGCAGGTTGCAGAAGTGAAGAAACTTGCTGAAGCGAAGGGTGCAACGATCGTTGAAGCCTCCGTATCAACATCTGCCGAAGTAAAGCAGGCTACTGAATCATTAGTAGGCAGAGTAGATGCCATTTATGTCCCGACAGATAATACGGTTGTTTCTGCTTTAGAATCTGTTATATCAGTTGCGGATAGTGAGAAGCTGCCGCTATTCGTTGGTGAGCTTGACTCTATGAAGCGTGGGGCGGTTGCAGCAAGTGGCTTTAGCTACTATGATCTCGGCTACCAGACTGGAAAAATGGCTGCAGAAATTTTAAAAGGTAATAAAAAGCCATCTGACATTCCGGTTGAACTTCCAAGCAGTTTAACATTAATGATTAATAAGAAAGCTGCTGAACAGCAGGGACTTGATGTAAAGCAAGAATGGGAGAAAATTGCGGAGTTTTATGAAGGCGAATAACAGAGGGTGTGATTCATAATGTTCACGGCAGTATTTGGAGCGTTTGAAGCTGGAATTATCTATGCGATTATGGCACTCGGAGTTTATTTATCATTTCGAGTGCTGGATTTTCCAGACTTAACGGTAGATGGAAGCTTTGTAACAGGCGCGGCTGTTGCAGCGACAATGATTGTTAGCGGGATAAATCCATTTCTAGCCACTGTTTTCGCACTTGTCGCTGGGTTTGCTGCAGGCTGTATTACGGGTGTCCTTCATACGTTCGGAAAGATCAATGCTCTCCTATCTGGGATATTAATGATGATTGCTCTTTATTCGATTAATCTCCGAATTATGGGGAAATCAAACGTTCCGTTATTGAATACAGAAACAGCTATAACAAATGTTAGAGATACTTGGGATAAAACGGGGTTAAACTCCTTTTTTAATAGTATTCTTTCTGCAGTGGGACTTGGAGATAGCTTGCCAAGGACATGGGGTATATTAATTTTCATGTTGATTGTTACCTTTTTGATCAAATTCCTAACAGATAAGTTTCTGCAGACTGAAATTGGGCTGGCTATAAGAGCGACTGGTGACAATAAGCGAATGATTAGAAGCTTATCAGCTAATACAAATTTAACAGTCATTCTAGGACTTGGCCTTTCCAACTCCATGGTTGCATTTTCTGGAGCGCTAATAGCCCAGCAGGGTGGCTTTGCTGATGTTGGGATGGGCATTGGGATGATTATTATTGGGCTGGCATCAGTCATTATCGGAGAGGCGCTGTTTGGAACAAAAACCATTGCAAGAACAACATTAGCGGTTATCGGCGGCGCAATTATTTACCGAATCGTTGTGACACTTGCTTTGAGGGTAGATTTCCTTGAGCCTGGTGATATGAAATTAATTACGGCAACGATCGTTATTTTAGCTCTCATTCTTCCAAAAATAATTGACTCTTCAAAAGAGAAAAAGAGGAAAGCGAGAAAACAAGCGGAAAGCTTGGCCATGAGTAATATCCCTTCGGATAGAAAGGAGGGGCCATATGCTTGAGCTCAAACACATTCATAAAATTTTTAATCAAGGAACACCTGACGAGAAAATTGCCTTAGATCGTATTCATTTAAAGTTAAATAAAGGAGATTTTGTTACCGTAATAGGCAGTAATGGGGCTGGAAAATCAACCTTAATGAATATGATCTCTGGCGTCATGATTCCTGACGTTGGCACTGTATCTATTGATGGACAGAATGTTACGATGATGTCGGAATACAAAAGAGCAAAGTTAATTGGGCGTGTGTTTCAAGACCCAATGGCTGGTACTGCTCCGAGCATGACGATTGAAGAAAATTTAGCAATGGCTTATTCCAGAAATAAGCAGAGAACGTTACGAAAAGGGGTTACGAAGAAAAGAAAAGAATATTTTCAAGAAGTGCTCCAAACGCTACATTTAGGGTTAGAGAATCGGCTCACGGCTAAAGTTGGATTGCTATCAGGAGGAGAAAGGCAGGCACTCTCATTATTGATGGCCACATTTACAGAGCCGGCAATCCTGTTGCTGGATGAGCATACAGCCGCCCTTGACCCAGCACGTGCCGAGCTCATCACGAATTTAACAAAGGAAATTGTAGAAAAATACAATCTGACGACATTAATGGTCACTCATAATATGCAGCAAGCTCTTGATTTAGGCAATAGACTAATTATGATGGATAAAGGTCAAATAATCTTGCAGGTAGAAGAGGATCAAAAAGGAAACTTGACGATAGAACAGTTATTAAATGAGTTTCAGAGAATTCGAGGTTCGAAAATGGCAAGTGATCGGGCTTTATTATCTTAATATTGAACGTAAAAAGGATTAATTAGGGATTGTTCACTAATTAATCCTTTTTATTATGTTTGGACCATATTATAGAGAAGAAAGAATTTTTTAAAATTTTACAATTTATTGACTATTCATTATACGAAATGGTATCATATCGTTAATTAAACGTCATACTTATTATTGTATAAACTATGGAGGGATCGAATGAAACCAGGTTTAACGGCAGGTTATTCGGTTACGATCGAGGCAGTAGTGACTCCTGAAATGTTTGCTCAATTCGAAGGCAAAGTTGTTCATCCTACATATTCGACTGTGATGATGATCTACCATATGGAATGGGCATCTAGGCAAATCATTTTGCCTTTTTTAGAAGAGCATGAGGAAGGAATGGGGATTTCTGTTTCAGCTAAACATATATTGCCAGCACCCGAAGGTTCTAACTTGAAAATAAAAGCGGTCCTAACTGAAAAGAAAGATAATAAGATTATGACCGATGTTTTTGTTATCCATGATACAAAGCTTATTGGCACAGGGGAGGTTACGCAGGCAATCCTTCCGAAAACTAAAATTATGAGCAAGCTATTATAATGCTCGCAGTAGTTCACTTAATCTATCATTTTTTTAACGGGCAAACCTATTGGTAAAGTAAATTTTAAGATGATTAAGGTTGTAAGCGTTAACATAATGTTTAGGGGGAATTGTTCATGAATTTGTTTTCGAAGATAAAAGACCATGAACAGGTTGTATTTTGTAATGATGAGTTAACTGGCTTAAAGGCTATTATTGCGATCCATAGTACAAAACTCGGTCCAGCCCTAGGAGGCTGCAGGATGCTCCCTTATTCAAGTGAAGAGGATGCACTGGAAGATGTTCTGCGTCTTTCGCGAGGTATGACATATAAATGTGCTGCTGCGGATGTTGATTTTGGCGGAGGTAAAGCAGTTATAATTGGCGATCCTCATAAAGATAAGACACCGGAGCTATTCCGTGCGTTCGGCCAGTTCGTAGAATCATTGAATGGAAGATTCTATACGGGAACAGATATGGGGACTTCACCAGATGATTTCATTCATGCATTAAGGGAAACAAATTGTATCGTTGGCGTTGATGAAGTTTACGGAGGAAGCGGGGACTCATCTGTGCCGACTGCACAAGGAGTTATTTATGGAATTCAAGCAACAAATAAGATATTAACTGGAGCTGATCATCTCAGCGGAAAAAGCTATGCGATTCAGGGACTTGGAAAAGTGGGATACAAGGTAGCTGAAAGGCTGCTGGAGGAAGGCGCGGATTTATACGTAACGGACATTAATCAGCAAGCAATCGATAAGCTGCTTTCTAAAGCAAAAACTCTCGGAGCAGCTGTTAAAGCTTTATCAAGTAAAGAGATTTATGGGGCAAACGCAGATATTTTTATTCCATGTGCAATGGGTGGAATAATTAATGACGAAACGATTCAGCAATTATCCGTAAAGGCCGTTGTCGGTTCAGCTAATAACCAGCTTTTGGAGCTTCATCATGCACAAAAGCTAATGGATAAAGGGATTATATTTGCGCCTGATTATATTGTTAATTCCGGCGGATTAATTCAGGTAGCGGATGAGCTGTATACACCGAATAAAGAAAGAGTCTTGCAAAAAACAAAAGCCATTTATAACTCTCTTCTTCATATTTATGAGTACGCAAATGCAGAAGGAATAACAACAGTGGAAGCTGCAAATCAATTTTGTGAAAGTCGCATTGAAGCGAGAGCACGCCGGAATAGCTTTTTTTCTCACAAGAAACGTCCAAAATGGGAAGTGAGGACTTAACTTTTTTGCTGTAATAACAACATTAATAATGTGGTAATGATTATTTTATTTTTGTTTAGCCCTAATAGTCTCTAAAAATATTTAGCAAAGGGTGAGAAAATGGACATTCAGTTTCCGATGCTTCAAGTAATGGATCCAAACGGACAAATAGCAGCATCAGAATATAAGGAGAAGATTACAGAGGAATTGGCCAGAAATTTTTATAGGCAGCTCGTAAGAATCCGCCTTTTTGATCGAAAGGCCGTGAGTCTCCAGCGACAAGGAAGGATAGGCACATATGCACCATTCGAAGGACAGGAGGCTTCCCAGGTAGGAAGTGCGCTTGCATTAAACGAATCAGATTGGATGTTCCCTACGTACCGTGATCATGGGGCAGCCTTCGTTTTTGGCCACTCATTAAGGAATATTCTTTTATTCTGGAATGGACGAAACGAAGGGTGTGTCCCTCCGGCTGGAAAAAAGATTTTTCCTCCAGGTATCCCGATTGCCACCCAGATTCCACACGCAGCCGGAGCAGCTTTGGCAGAAAAGAAAAAAGGAACGACCCATGCAGCCATTGCTTACTTTGGGGATGGTGCCACATCTGAAGGGGATTTTCATGAAGGGCTTAATTTTGCAAGTGTATTTAAAGCGCCAGTCGTTTTCTTTAATCAAAATAACCAATTTGCAATCTCCGTCCCAATCAACAAGCAAATGAATTCCAAGACCATTGCACAAAAGGGCTTAGCCTATGATATTCCTGGTGTCCGGATCGATGGAAACGATGTTTTTATTGTTTATTTTGAAACGTTAAAGGCATTGGAGAGAGCGAGAAAGGGTGAAGGACCGACATTAATTGAAGCTGTCACATGGAGATATGGGGCTCATACGACCGCTGATGATCCATCGAAATACCGCTGCCAAGTGGAGAGCAATGGCCGCCGATCAGAAACAGATCCTATTCTCCGCCTTGAAAGGTGGATGAAAAATGAAGGATTATATGATGAAAAATGGGTACGTGACATGGAAGAGGAAGCTACACATGAAATAGAAAAAGCCGTTGTGGAAATGGAAGATTTTCCGCCTGCTGACCCTGCTAATATATTTGATTATGTTTTTGCGGAGCCGACTTGGCAAATTACTCAGCAAAAAGAGGAGTATTTAAAATTTATAGGAGGTGAAGGGAGATGAGTACTGCGATCAAAACCAAAAAGCTTACACTCATACAAGCTATTACCGATGCTCTGGATACAATGCTTGAGAAAAGGCCAGAAGTATTGCTGTTAGGAGAGGACATTGGAAAAAATGGCGGGGTATTTCGCGCCACTGAAGGTCTTCAGGAAAAATACGGGGCTGACCGGGTCATTGATACGCCTTTAAGTGAAGCGGGTTTCGTTGGTGCAGGAATTGGAATGGCGGTTAATGGATTTTTACCTGTCATTGAAATTCAGTTTCTTAGCTTTATTTATCCTGCCTATGAGCAAATTATGACACACGCTTCAAGACTAAGGATGAGGACAATGGGGCACTTTACTGTTCCAATGGTCATTCGCGCTCCATATGGTGCAGGTGTCAGAGCTCCTGAAATTCATTGCGATAGCCCGGAAGCTATATTTACCCATATGCCAGGAATAAAAGTTGTATGCCCGTCCAGCCCATATGATGCGAAGGGATTGCTTATTGCAGCGATTGAGGATCCAGATCCTGTATTATTTATGGAACCAATGAGGTGTTACCGTTCTGGCAGAGAAGAAGTGCCGGAAGGAAAATACACGATAGAAATAGGCAAAGGAAAAAAAATGCTGGAAGGGGACGATGTGTCCATCATTACTTGGGGAGCTATGGTCCCGATTGTCATGAAAGCAGCGAAAGAAATGAAAGATCAAGGCATCCATTGTGATGTTATTGATTTAAGAACTTTATACCCGATCGATAAAGACATCATTGCTGAATCAGTTCAAAATACTGGCCGTACTGTTATTGTTCATGAGGCACATGCCACTGGAGGAGTTGGGAATGATGTATTAGCCATCATCAACGATACTTCATTTTTGTATCAAAAAGCACCTGTAGAGAGGGTGACTGGATTTGATACCCCTGTTCCATACTTTGGATTTGAAGATCATTATTTACCGACTGCTGATCGAGTGAAATTTGCTATTCATAAAGTCATGTCGTTTTAGGAGGGATGGAATGGAAGTCAAATTACATGATATTGGAGAAGGAATGACCGAAGCAGATATTAATTGCTTTTTAGTTAAGGCAGGTGATTTTGTCCGGGCCGATGAACCAATCATTGAAATCCAAACAGACAAAATGACCGCGGAAATTCCTGCACCGCGTACGGGATATATTCGAGAATTTAAAGTTGAAATAGGGCAGACCGTACCTGTTGGGACAACTTTATTAATCTTAGAAGAGGAAGGGAGCTTAAATAATCAATCTGTAGCACCCCCTAAAATGGTCGCCAATCATACTATGACTATTGCAAAAGACAATAAAAAGCGTATTCTTGCTTCACCTTTTACTAGAAAAATTGCGAGGGAAAACGGCATTCGTATTGAAAGTGTTAATGGTTCTGGACTAGCTGGAAGAATCACAGATGAAGATATTTATCAATTAATGGCTTCTTCACAACAACAGGAATCCGATAGAAGCAGCCAAAAAACAAGAAATGCGACAGTAGCACCTGCAGAACTATCCCCATTAAAATCAGACACCATTCCTTTCAGAGGAAGAAGGAAGCAAATTGCGAAAAAAATGATTCAATCTTTAAATACAATTCCCCATTGTACTCATTTTGAAGAAGTGGATGTTACCGAACTAATTCAATTTAGAGCTGAGTTAAAGAAAATCAATCAAACGATATCTGCAACTGCCTTTTTCATAAAAGCTTTATCTATTTGTCTATTAGAATTTCCTATTTTTAATAGTCGGCTTGACGAGGAAAATGAAGTTATTTATCTCCAAAAAGAACACCATATTGGAATGGCAGTAGATGCAGAAGCGGGTTTAATCGTTCCCGTTCTTCGACACGTTGAGAAGAAATCCATTCGAGTTATTTATGACGAAATGAAAATGTTAACGGAAAAAGCTTTAGCCAATCAATTAAGCATGAAGGAAATAACCGGTGGAACATTTACGATTAGTAATGTTGGTCCTCTAGGTGGAAGCTTTGGGGCTACACCGATTATTCAACATCCTGAAGTGTCACTCATATCCTTTCATAAGACGAAGAAAATGCCAATAGTAACAGATGATGATCAAATTGTGATCCGGTCCATCATGAATATTTCCATGTCCTTTGATCATCGTGTAGTAGACGGGGCGAGTGCTGTCCGTTTTACAAATCGGTTTTCACAATTAATTCAAAATCCAAAAATGCTTTTGCTGGAGTTGGTGTAAATGGTTGTCGGCGACCTTGCTCATGAACGTGATTTAATAATTATCGGCGGTGGACCAGGAGGATATCATGCGGCAATTCGAGCTGCTCAGCTTGGACAATCGGTTACGCTGATCGAAAAGGGAGAAATCGGAGGTGTATGCCTAAATAAGGGCTGTATCCCGTCTAAAGTCCTGACCCATGGCGCTGCTAAATACGAATCCTTGAAAGAAATGAATGAACTCGGAATTGAAGCTGGCAGTGTTAAGTTTAATATGGATAAGCTTCAAGCTTACAAAAATAAAACGATTAATCAGCTTCGAGATGGTGTCCTTTCTTTATGTAAAGCGAATAAGGTTGAAATCATTCACGGATCGGCGTTTTTTCTATCAGAAGATCGGATTGGTGTTGAAAATGGGGATCAATATGATATTTATCGTTTTAATTATGCGATCATTGCTACTGGGAGCTCTCCGAAACCACCGGAAGGAATACAAATTGATCATGAAAGAGTTCTAAATTCTTGGTCGATCACCAATCTTGAAATAGTGCCTGAAAAGCTTTTTGTTTATGGTCATGACTATATTGCATTAGAAATAGCGATGGCCTTTAACGCTATTGGCTCTGAAGTTGTACTTATTAACGAACATGATGACTTCATGTTAGATTCATCGATAAACCGTGAGCTTATTCGAATATTAAAGAAAAAACATATTCAAGTACTCAAAAACAACTTCATTTCAGAAGCATATACTAAGGATGAACAAGTAAGCATTTATATAAAAAATAAGACAGGCACAGAAGAAATAACTGGTTCACATTTATTTGTTTCCGGCAGACAAATCCCAAACACAGATCAATTAGGGATTAATCGGTTAGGGATAGAAACTGCCAAAAACGGATTTATAGTCGTTAATCACGAGTGCCGTACTTCAAAGAATCATATATTTGCCATTGGTGATGTGACAGAAGGTCCATGTTTAGCTGTTAAAGCCATTAAGCAGGGCAAGACAGCTGCAGAAGCAATTGCAGGTATAAGAACTGAGGCAGATTTGCGTTTTCTGCCAATCATAGCTCATACTAGCCCTCCTATTGCCTATGTAGGTCTAACTGAGGAAGAAGCCATTAGGCAAAGGCACTCAGTAGATACAGCGCATTTTCCATTATCTGCGAATGGCTATGCAGCCATCCTTGGAAAAAAAGAAGGAATGATTAAAGTGATTTTCGATAAGGATCATCATCTCTTACTTGGAATGCACATCATTGGATATGGGGCCGTTGAACTAATTTCCAGCGGAGTGTTCTCGCTTGAAATGGCTGCAAGAGATGAGGATTTGCTGTTCCCCTTATACCCGCATCCAAGCTTAAACGAAGGGTTACTAGAGGCAGTAGAAGCAATAAAAAACCAAGCCATCCACCTACCTCCAAATTTGATGAAAAAAATAAAGGTTTAAATAGCACATTCCTTTAATGCAGATGTGCATTATAGCTTTAACATGTACTCTTGAGAACATTGTCACTATTCATATAATATTAATTCAGAATATTATAAATTTCGGAATTAGGGGGAGCTAGCATGAAAGAAAAAATCACGGAAAGCAAGCAGAAAGTGGAGGATTTTTTTCCGGTAAAGGAAGTTGATTATTTAGAAATTTACTCGGGCAATGCAAAACAATCCTGTTACTTTTTTTGCTCCGCTTTTGGCTTTAAGCCTGTGGCATATTCTGGGCTTGAGACGGGTAATAGAGAAACCGTTTCCTATGTTCTTCAGCAAAGAAAAATTCGTCTCGTCATTACAGGCTCCTTAACCGAAGCGAGCAGAGTCTCATCATTTGTGAAAAAGCATGGGGACGGAGTAAAGGATGTTGCTTTAACGGTAGATGATGTGGAGAAAGCATATAAAGAAGCTGTTTCAAGAGGGGCAATTGAAATTATGCCTCCGTTCGAAATCAAGGATGAGCATGGTACTGTTAAAAAGGCTGTCATCGGAACATATGGGGATACGATCCACACTTTAGTAGAACGGAATAACTATAAAGGTGTTTTCATGCCAGGTTATGAACCAATTAATATGAATATACCAATTGAAGATGCAGGTTTTATTGGAATTGATCATGTTGTCGGCAATGTGGAAAGTATGGAAGAGTGGGTTAGTTATTATGCAAATGTTATGGGTTTTAAAGAGATGACACACTTCACGGACAAAGATATTAGTACGGAATATTCTGCATTGATGTCTAAGGTCATGCATAATGGCGGCAGAATTAAATTCCCGATAAACGAGCCTGCTGAAGGAAAACGTAAATCACAAATAGAAGAGTATCTAGAATTTTACAATGGACCAGGTGTTCAGCATCTAGCGCTTCTAACAGAAGATATTGTCAGTACGGTCAGCATACTTCGCAAAAATGGAGTAGAATTCTTGAATACACCTGCCGCCTATTATGATGAGGCTTTATCGAAGCGTGTCGGCAAAATTGATGAGGAAATTGAAAAGCTGAAAGAACTAAGTATTTTAGTAGATCGTGATGATGAGGGTTATTTACTGCAAATCTTTACGAAGCCAGTTGTTGATAGACCAACATTATTTATTGAAGTGATCCAGCGTAAAGGCGCAAGAGGATTTGGTGAAGGGAATTTCAAGGCTTTGTTTGAATCCATTGAACGAGAGCAGGAAAGAAGAGGTAATCTATAACTTTATGGTCAAAATCAAAACAAAAAGTATACTAGAAGAAATTCAATCATATCCCCTTGGGCTTTCGCCAGACGAAATAAAAGAGAAGTACAATCTAAATAGAGTGTGGAAAATGTCTGATAATGAAAACGTTTATGGGTGCTCACCAAAGGTAAAAGAAGCTATTCATCAGCATTTGCAAACGCTGCATTTATATCCGGACGGAAACACTTCTGAGTTAGTAAGCGGGCTCGCTTATTTTTACAACCTCGAGGAAGATCAGTTTTTCGCTGGGAACGGATCAGACGAAATCATTAGACTGCTTACCCGTGCTTATATTAACAAGGGTGATGAGGCTTTGATGGCTGACATCACCTTTCCCCGATATGAAACGAATGTTGTGATAGAGGGCGGGACTGCGGTCAAAGTCCCTTTGGCAAACGGAGTTCATAATTTATCAGCTATGCTTGATATGATTACACCAAAAACGAAAATGATATTTATTTGCAATCCTAATAACCCTACAGGAACGATTGTAGGAAAAGAGGAGTTAAATAACTTTATTGAAAACATCCCAGAAAATGTCCTAATCGTTATAGATGAGGCTTATTACGAATATGCGACAACCGAGCATTATTTACAATCTATTCCTCTTCTGGAAGCGCATCCAAATTTAATCATTTTAAGAACCTTTTCAAAAATATATGGGCTAGCCGGGCTGCGTGTTGGGTACGGAATGATGCATCCATCTATTGTAAAAGAACTAAATAAAGTAAAAGAAGTGTTTAATGTAAATCAGCTAGCTCAAGCAGCAGCTGTTCGGGCAATAGAGGCCCAAGAGTTTATCACAGAATGTGCCGAAAAAAACGCTAAGGAAAGAATTTTTATCACTGAACAGCTGCGGAAATTAGAATTAGAATTTTTCCCTTCCGAAGCAAATTTTCTATTTGTTTATAGCCAGTATTCATTGTCAAAAGGGTTGATTTCGAATGGGTTTCTCGTAAGACCGATGAAGCTCAGCGGCTATGCTGATGCATTTAGATTCACTTTAGGCACAAGGGCTGATAATGTAGCTTTCCTTCAAGCACTTAGGCGAATCTTAAAAGATGGGCGGTGTGAGGATGGAAATAACACCAGGGAATCTTGAATGGAGAGAGGCATATAAGCTATTAGTTGGTTCTATTTTACCGCGCCCAATTGCTTTTGTTACAACGATAGATAAACAAGGGATTGTCAATGCAGCCCCATTTAGCTTCTTTACGGCCATTTGTGCGGATCCGATGCTGATTTGCTTCTCGCCAATGAGGAGAGGTACTGATGGAGCAAAAAAGGATACCCTTACGAACATTGAAGCCAGAAAAGAATTTGTTATTAATATTGTCAGCGAGGATTTTGTAGAGAAGATGAATATGTGTGCAACAGATTTTCCCCCTGAGATAGACGAATTAGATGTAGCGGGCCTTACAAAATTAAACAGCCATATAGTAAAGCCACCAAGAATAGGAGAGTCCAAGATCCACCTTGAGTGTACGCTTTATGAGGCTCTTCATTTTGGCGAACAGGCAGGAGCCGGCAGTCTAGTAATTGGAAAGGTTGAACATGTTCATGTTGCTGATGAACTCTATGACAAGGGAAGAATAAACTCGGAGAGATTAGAGCCTATAGGTCGGCTTGCAGGTCAAATGTATACGAAGCCATTGGCAGATACGTTTGAATTAATCCGTAAAATAAATTCAGGGTGATGATATGAAATTTGTAACCTTTCAAAAAGAGGACGGTTCTATTAGAGCGGGTTGGATGATTGGTCATAGCCATGTGATGGATATGCATGAAGCCTCAAATGGAGTACTGCCTAAAGACATGCTTTCTTTTCTGGAAAACCATCCGTACTTTCTAACCTATATATCTTCTAAACTATCAACTACAGATCATGGCGTGTATCCCCTAGAAAAAGTGATACTTAAAGCACCACTGCCAAACCCTAAAAGCTTTCGGGATTTTTATGCATTTGAAGAACATGTAAAAACAGCTAGAGAAAACCGTGGTTTAGAAATGATTCCAGAATGGTATGACATTCCCGTCTTTTACTTTTCTAATCATTTAGCCATTAAAGGGCCGAATGAAATGATCACTAGACCAAAACATTGTTATTGGCTTGATTATGAATTGGAAATTGCTTGCGTGATTGGAAAGGAAGGAAAGGACATTAAGGCTGTGAATGCGGACGATTATATTTTTGGCTATTGCATATTGAATGACTGGAGTGCGAGAGACATTCAGAGAAAAGAAATGAAGATCGGACTAGGTCCTGCGAAAGGAAAGGATTTTGCAACATCAATAGGCCCATATATAGTAACAAAGGATGAGTTAGAAAAGTACCGCATCGAAAATGGATATGACTTATCGATGACAGCAAAGGTGAATGATGTTCTGCTTTCAGAGGGTAATATGAGTGATATTTATTATTCATTTGCTGAAATGATTGAAAGGGCATCAGACGGAGTAACCTTATACCCTGGTGACTTAATTGGTTCTGGAACTGTGGGAAGCGGCTGCATATTAGAGCTCGGGACAGATGTCCACCGCTGGCTGGAGCCTGGTGATGAAGTCGAACTAGAAATAACCGCACTCGGTGCTATAAAAAACATTATCGAATAAAGTGAGGTGGAAAAATGATTTACAGGCAGATGGGGAAAATCCCTCACAAGCGCCACACGATGTTTAAAAAAGAGGACGGCAGTCTTTATAGAGAACAAGTTATGGGAACAAAAGGCTTTTCTGGAACTCAATCAATTCTTTATCATCATTACATGCCAACAGAAGTAGTCCGTTCGGAACTAATCGGCAAATATTTGCCAGAGTATGAGGACCAAGCACCACTAAAACACAGGCATCTAATGACAGATAAGCTTCAGAAAAAAGGGGATGCGCTAAAAGCGAGAGAATATTTATTAGGGAATGATGATTTGCTTATTGGCACAGCAAAAATAAATCAGCCGATGAAAAGTTTTTACCGGAATGGTGACGGGGATGAAATGATCTTCATTCATTATGGAACTGGGGTTATTGAGACAATGTTTGGAACGATTACTTATTGTCCAGGGGACTATGTAATGATCCCGATCGGTACTATTTACCGAGTCATTCCGGATGCGAATGAAGAGACGAAGGCATTGATTGTTGAGTCTTTTAGCCAAATTGTTACACCGCGAAGATATCGGAATGAGTTTGGGCAATTATTGGAGCATAGTCCATTTTGTGAGCGGGACATACGCGGGCCAGAGTTTTTAGCAACTTTTGATGAAAAGGGAGAATATGAAGTTATTACAAAGACGAGGGGCTATCTTCATTCTCATGTGCTGAATCATCACCCATTAGATGTTATTGGGTGGGATGGCTATCTCTATCCATGGGTATTTAATATAGAAGATTTCGAGCCGATAACGGGAAGAGTGCATCAGCCGCCGCCTGTTCATCAAACGTTTGAGGGACATAATTTTGTTGTCTGCTCCTTCGTTCCAAGATTGTTCGACTATCATCCTGAATCCATTCCCGCACCCTATTACCATAGCAATGTAAATAGCGATGAATTACTTTACTATGTAGAAGGGAATTTCATGAGCAGGAAGGGGATTAATAAGGAATCGATTACTCTTCATCCGAGCGGGATTCCTCATGGGCCTCATCCAGGTACGACAGAAGCAAGTATCGGGAAGAAGGAAACACTTGAATTAGCTGTTATGATTGATACGTTTAAGCCTCTCCGAGTGGTCAAACAAGCTTTAGCAATTGAAGATGAGAAGTATATGTATACTTGGGTTTAATTAGATACAAATAATAAAGACACACATTCATTTAAAACAATATTACTTTCACAATCAATTAAAAAATCCCGATTTTTCTTTTCAAATTGAGAAAATTATCGGGTTTTTTTAAATTTTTATTAACTCAAAAAGAATCTACTTCTAAATCCTCTATCAACATTTAATACAAAATTTTATGAACATGGATTTATTGCAGAAACGCAAGAAATAGCAGTTCAGCTAAATACCTTTTTAGAGAAGTGAAAAATTTACTTGGGAGTAAAAATCGTGTTATGAAAAATTTCATGAATGAGCTTAATAACACATCAAAGACGCCAAAACACAATCTGCGTTATGTTGTGTTAACCTTCGTTTTGGCAATAAGCATTATGTTTTTTGTCTTAAATGAAATATTGATTGAAAATGAACAAATAACAACAACAGAACAACAGTCTCCAACAAAAATGGATTCAGATTTATTAAAACCCACAGTTTTTTTTGAACAAAGTAACCTATATATTGATGGAATTACTTTAGCCGACTCACAGGAAAGAGTAATAGAGCGTTTAGGTGAAAAATATTCAATAGAGCAAGAGGATGGCAGCGGGGCGGATATTGTCATGGATTATGATGGGGTTGCGAGATTTTATTTTTTAGAAGATAAATTAGTCCAAATATTATTAATGAAAGTAGATAAAAAGTACTTTGACCAATTATTTGCTGATTATAAAGGATTTAAATTTACATCATCATCTTCAATAATAAATACGGATTATGATGACCGTTATATTTACTCGAAGGAGACGAATCAAATATTAAAGGCAACAACGAACGTTCCTAACCGAGATCTTTATTTATACCTAGGATATGCTGGTCCAGAACTCATGGATAATCCAGATTTCATAAAGATGGAACTCAATTTAGAATAGATCCAACCCTTTGTAAGGAAGTAGATAAGAATAAGAAAAGCCCTCCTAAACAAATAACAGGTCCAGTTGATGGGGAGAAATATGCTAAAAACAATGTAAATAAAATTGTCGTTCAATATCATTCTCTCTACCAATATTATACTATTATTTATAAATAATTTGTAGACTACTCTTTCTGTAAT
>NZ_JBALOW010000120.1:0-9280 GCF_036965085.1 Bacillus sp. JJ1532 | reverse complement strand
TCCTTGATGGGATGACGGTAAATGAAATCTTCCTGCCCTCACAATTTCCTTGCGCAAATGTCTCCTAATTTCATCATTTGAAATCTCTCGTACTGCTTTTTCATCTTTAAATAGATCTGCAGGCTTCTGATCTTTGATAAAAAATAGCTGTTTAATCCCAGCCATATTTACACCTTGGTCAATGAGATCTTTAATTTCTAGAAGCTTATCAATATCATTTAGTGAGAACATTCTTCTATTGCCATCTGTTCTTGCTGGAGAAATCAATTGGTGCTCCTCATAGTACCGAATTTGACGTGCAGATAATTCGGTTAATTGCATGACTGGGCCAATTGGGAAAAGCGGCATGGAACGGCGAATCTTGCTTCCAGTCACTTATTTCTCCTCCCTTTTCTTATTTAAAAATAAATATATACCAATGTTAGGTCTCTTGTCAATTAGATGTTAGGTTTTCTAACATGAAAATTTTTAAAAAAGAAAAGGACAGCTTATATAGTCACTGTCCTTAGTTTGTACACTAATTAAATTTGAATGAAACCCTTTTCGATCAACCCATTTATGGCAGTACAAACGGCAATTTTTACATGGGAATAAGTGAGTCCGCCTTGAACATACGCCACATAAGGCGGTCTAATCGGGCCATCTGCTGACAGCTCAATACTTGCTCCTTGTACAAAAGCTCCAGCTGCCATAATCACCTCATCCTCATATCCAGGCATCGCACTTGGATACGGAGTAACATGGGAATTAATTGGAGCAGCATATTGAATAGCCTGACAAAAAGCAATCATTTTATCACGGTCATCAAATTGGACTGACTGAATTAAGTCCGTTCTTTTTGCATCCCATTTTGGTGAAGAATTCATTCCAAGCCTTTCTAAAAATGCAGAAGTAAAAACCGCTCCCTTTAGTGCTTGGCCGACAATGTGAGGGGCTAGGAAAAAGCCCTGATACATTTCTTGGAGACTGTATAAAGAGGCACCGGCTTCCGCACCGATTCCTGGGGAAGTCATGCGATAGGAGCAGGCCTCTACCCACTTCTCTTTCCCAACAATATAGCCCCCTGTTTTAGCAAGTCCTCCACCAGGGTTTTTAATCAATGAACCAGCCATTAAATCAGCTCCAACATGGCATGGTTCTTTTGTCTCAACAAATTCTCCATAGCAATTATCGACAAAAACAACAACATCTGATTTAATTTCCTTCACGAATTTGATCATTTCTTCAATCTGAGCAATAGTAAAGGAAGGTCTAGTGGCGTACCCTTTTGATCGTTGAATACCGATCATTTTTGTGTGAGGTTTAATTGCCTTTGCTACAGCTTCATAATCAACTGATCCATCTGCCAGTAAATTAACAGCATTATATGTAATTCCGAATTCCTTCAAAGAACCAACGCCATTGCCCCTTAGACCCACTATTTCTTCTAATGTGTCATATGGTTTCCCCGTAATATATAGCAGTTCATCTCCAGGACGAAGTACCCCGAATAAGGCAATGGAGATGGCATGTGTTCCAGAAATAATTTGTGGACGGACGACTGCAGATTCTCCTCCAAATACTTCAGCATAGATCCTTTCTAAAGTATCCCTGCCTATATCATCATAGCCATATCCAGTCGTTGGAATAAAATGAGAATCACTCACCCGATTGTTTTGAAAGCTGTTAAGCACACGAAATTGATTTTCATCAATCCTATTATCAATACCTTTTAATACATTAGCAATTTGCTGCTCAATTTCAGTAACAATCGGCTGCAACTTTTCCCCATTTGATAACTGTTGAAACATGATGTTCTCCTATCTACACTTTATATTTATGTAACTGCCCAGCAATATGGTGGTTTTCTAAATAATAGCCCTTACAAACATAAATTTGCTTTTCTTCATCGAAAAATAATTCCCGTAATATCGTTTCATTTTTGAGCTGGGACAGAAGCTTTCCTTCTGAGGAAGAAACCTCTACATGATAAAAACTCATCATTTCCAGAACTATTTCTTCTATTGTGCTTTTTAACTGATTGCGGTCTTGCTCTTCAAATGCACTGATTAGAATCGACTTTGTGTTTGCAATTGGAACAAAATCCAAGTGTTTAATATCCCGCTTATTATATACAGTCAATTGTGGAATTTTTTCGTTTTCAAGTTCCTTTAATAACTCATTAACCGTTTCTTCATGCTGATAATAATCTGGGCTTCCACTATCAACAACATGCAGGATTAAATCTGCCTCCCTAACCTCTTCAAGGGTCGATCGAAAAGCAGCTATTAGGGTGGTTGGCAAATCTTGAATAAAACCTACTGTATCCGTTAGGAGAGTCATAAAGCCACTTGGCATAATTAACTTTCTAGTCATCGGATCAAGGGTTGCAAATAACTGGTTTTCTTCAAAGGAATCTGCCTCAGTTAGTCTGTTAAACAATGTCGATTTCCCAGCATTCGTATAGCCTACTATCGCGATTTGAAATGCTTTGTTCTTTTTTCTTCTTTCTCTATACCTGTCACGATGCTGAACAATAACAGATAGCTGGTTCCTAATTTCATTGATGCGATTGCGAATATGTCGTCTGTCCGATTCTAATTTCGTTTCACCTGGTCCTCTAGTTCCAATTCCACCTCCAAGTCTTGAAAGCTGGGTTCCCTGGCCTGTCAATCTTGGCAGCAAGTATTGCAGCTGGGCTAATTCGACTTGCAGCTTCCCTTCTTTAGAACGTGCCCTCTGTGCAAATATATCTAAGATTAATTGAGTCCGATCAATTATTTTCGCATCTACAGCTGCTGCAAGATTTCGAACTTGACTTGGTGATAATTCATCATTAAAGATAATTATATCTGCATCTATTTCTTCTTGGAGGGCCGTTAATTCCTCAACCTTGCCCTTTCCAATATATGTAGCCGAGTGAATGCGATCACGTTTTTGCGTTAAGGTTGCAACGACTTTTCCTTTTGCTGTCTCAGTTAAAGAGCCTAATTCTTCTATCGAATAGGCATATTGCTGATCATCTTCTTTTGTCTGACATCCTACAAGAATTACTTTTTCAAAGTTATGCTTTTGCTCCAATCAGCATCCTTCTTTCCCTGGTATACTCTTTTACAAAAATCACTTAATACTATCATAACAAAATCAATAATTTAACTCTAATTTCTGTTCGTTTAACGTTATATTTTCGAAAGATAGCTGACTACATTTTAAAGAATCTCTCTTTGCAAATTGAAAAGGATTCCTGTTAAGTGGAATCCTTCTAATATTAACCCTCATCAAATACTAAGTCATTGCTTCGGATTCTCACCAATTCATGCCTATCATAGCTATTCTGCATTAACAGCCTCATCGCCTGAGCCCTTATCGACTTTTCAATGACGTTTCGAATATACCTGCCATTGGAGAAGCTTACTGGATTTAAATGAGTTTTAATCCATAGTAAATGGTCATGCAGCTTTTTTTCCGCTTCATGGCTTAACGTATATTCTCGATCCCTTAACATTCTGTCTCCAATTTCCATGAGCTGTGTAACGGAGTAATCCGGAAAGTCAATCACTAATGGAAAGCGAGAATGCAATCCAGGATTTAAGGTGAGAAAGTAATCCATTTCCCTTGAATAGCCTGCAAGGATTAGAATAAATTCATGCTGCTTATCCTCCATATGCTTAACAAGAGTATCGATGGCTTCCTTTCCAAAATCCTTCTCTCCGCCTCTTCCAAGTGAATAAGCTTCATCAATAAACAAGATCCCGCCTATAGCCTTTTTTATCAAATCCCTCGTCTTCTGTGCCGTATGGCCAATATATTCACCAACGAGATCCGCACGTTCAGCTTCAATTAAATGCCCTTTTGATAAAACATTCATTTTTTGAAAAAGTTTTCCGATTAATCTGGCAACCGTTGTCTTACCAGTGCCAGGATTTCCTTTAAACATCATATGAAGCGCCTGTTTTCCTGCCTTTAGGCCCGCATCCTCACGTTTTTTATTCACATATATCCATGCATAAATTTCCTTAATCATTCTTTTCATTTCTTCCATTCCTACAAGAGCACCTAATTCTTCTTCTATATCTTTTAGTGCTGTATGCTCCGGTGGAATTACCTTAGGTAAGGGTTGAGTTTCAGGCAGTTCTTTCGTCAATGTTTTACGATTTTGTGAATTAAGGACGATGCTAATCTGTCCATTATTCTTCATTCGAATTGGCTGGTCCAAAAGCTTTCACCTCACGTTCTCAAAAACAGTATACGCTTAGAAGTTTAGATTGTGACAAAAGCCTATTTTCTTTCATAGAATCATAAAATGCCCTCTTACTCTTATTTAAAAAATTCCTTATCTATATGTATTCATTTGTTTCTTACTTCATTAAAGATTTTTGTAAAAGCCTAATTTACACCCTGTCCTGATTGAATACCGCTAAAAATAAAAAGGGTTCCGCTTTCAAAGAAGCAGAACCCTTATTCAATGCGGATAAGAATTATTGGTTTTCCATATCGATTTGAACATTGCGCTGAGGCGCGAATGTAGAAATTGCATGTTTATATACAAGCTGTTGCTTTCCTTCAGATTCAAAAAGAACCGTGAAATTATCAAAGCCCTTTATTTGGCCTCTAATTTGGAACCCGTTTAATAAAAACACGGTTACATTTGTATTTTCCTTCCGAAGCTGGTTTAAAAATTGGTCTTGAATATTAATAGATGTTTTCATCTTATATCCTCCTCTTTTATCTCTACTCTATGTATTCGATTTTATTTGCAGCTTTCCTTCAATATGCGTTGAAATTTCCGCAAGTTTTTTTTCAATTATGCCGGTGTTGACAACATCCGACATATCAAACCAATCAACATTCATTTTATTTCGAAACCATGTCAGCTGCCTTTTTGCATATCGGCGGGAATTCTGCTTTAACTGAGAGGTCGCTTCCTCTAATGAAATGCTATGACTAAAATATTCATAGAGTTCCTTATAGCCAATTGCCTGAATCGATTGGCAATCCTTTATATCCTGATTAAATAACCTTTCAACCTCTTCAAGGAGTCCTTCCTTAATCATTAAATCCACTCTAGTATTGATTCGCTGATATAATATCTCCCTATCCATTGTTAGCCCAATTATAGCTGTATTATACATAAGCTCAGGCTTCTGGTTTTCCTGTAATTCGTTTATCGTTTTACCAGTACAATGATAAACTTCCAACGCTCTAATGACTCGGCGGACATTATTAGGATGAATTCTTTTTGCGCTTTCGGGATCAACCTTGCTCAATTCTAGATGCACACTTTCATTTCCTTCGGCCTCTGCCTTTTTTTCAAGCATTTGTCGAAAATCATCATCAGAAGGGGCATCTGAGAAGTGATAATCATAAATAACGGATTGGATATACAAGCCAGTTCCACCAACAATCATCGGCAGTTTCCCTCTTAATGAAATCTCAGAGATTTTTTCTCTGACAAGCTCCTGAAATTCTGCAACAGAAAAAGGCTCCTTTGGATCTTTAATATCAATTAAATGATGAGGAATTCCTTCCATTTCATCCTTTTTAATTTTTGCTGTGCCAATATCCATTCCTTTATAGATCTGCATTGAATCACCGCTAATAATTTCTCCATTGAACCTTTTAGCCAATTCAATACTTAGCTTCGTTTTCCCAACCGCAGTTGGACCAATAAGCACAACAAGCTTTTCTTTTTCCATTAATCTGTTCACACTGCCTTTATTGAACTACCTAAGTTAAAAGCACCTCATTACGTTTTGACGAAAAGGCGCTATCCCCCCTATAGTATCATAAACATGAACTACTTTCAGTGGTTATGAATGTAAATAATGGATTCGTTTTTCACATTTAAACATTATTGACTTGATTCCATTGATTTATTCATTATTCTACTCGCGTTTTATGGTTTTATTTTCATGTTTCATTACAATTTATTAACGATTTCATAACAATTAATTAGATACCCCCCTAATCATGATAGTTTAGTAGAAGAATATCAAGAGTAATTTGATATTCAGTAATAGATTAGGTGGGAGTAAATAATGATTACAACTTCTGAATTAGGCATTGATTTAGGAACAGCTAATATCTTAGTATATTGTAAAAATAAAGGAATCACATTTAATGAGCCTTCTGTTGTAGCGCTTGATACGAATACAAAAAAGGTGTTGGCTGTAGGAAAAGAAGCAAAAGAAATGATCGGGAAAACACCCGGCAGAATTATTGCTATTCGTCCATTAAAGGATGGTGTAATAGCAGACTATGATACGACAACCGAAATGCTACGGTATGTAATGGCGAAAGCAACAAAAAAGGCTGGCTTTGCCATTAGAAAGCCGAATGTAGTGATTTGTACTCCATCAGGCTCAACAAGTGTTGAAAGAAGAGCTATTCTTGATGCTGTTCGTCATGCAGGCGCAAAACATGTTCATTTAATAGAAGAGCCTGTAGCTGCGGCAATTGGAGCTGGCTTGCCGGTAGACGAACCTATCGCTAACGTAGTAGTGGACATTGGAGGCGGATCGACAGAAGTAGCTATCATTTCCTATGGTGGTGTTGTTGCCTGTCATTCTATCCGTGTTGGCGGCGATAGATTGGATGAGGATATTATTCAATATGTTCGTAAGGATTTTAACGTTTTAATTGGAGAACGAACGGCCGAGAAAGTTAAAATGGAAATTGGTTACGCACTCATAGATCATGATGAGTTAAAAATGGAGATTCGCGGACGTGATCTTGTTACAGGCCTTCCAAAAACCATTACATTATCGTCCTATACCATTCGAGAAGCTATTAAGGAATCGTTGCTTCATATACTTGAAGCCATTCGCGCCACTTTGGAAGAGAGCCCTGCTGAATTATCCGGAGATATTGTGGATAGAGGTGTTATCCTATCGGGTGGTGGCGCCCTCATAAACGGAATGCAGGAATGGCTTTCCACAGAAATTTCTGTTCCTGTTCACCTCGCTCCAAGTCCGCTTGAATCAGTTGCAATTGGGACAGGCATGGCTTTGAAATATATCGGAAAATTGCAAACTGCAATTAAGTAAATGTAAAGATTAAGGGAGGATTATTCATACGGATAATGCTCCCTTAATTGATTTTAGTTTACATAATAAAATTATCGACATCTTATTGATTATCTAGTTGGTGTCACATAACTCATTTATAATATCTACCATCATTCGGTAAAATTAATAGGTTTAATAATATTCTTAACTTCATTTCGATAAAAGGAGATATTTCCCTTCATAATTTTAATCCTAATTTCTTCTTTAACGGGATACTGTAGCAGTCATCACACACCCCATTATTATCTAGATACTCACGTTCATCTGTTATCTCCAAGTTGCAATTCGAGCAAATCCAATTTTCAATTACTTGCTCCATTGCCTCATCTCCTTTTTTCATACATAATTCGGGAGATTCAAGCAAATTCCTGCAACAATTTTATTAATTCCTTCTAATTGCACCTTTTACTCATCTATATGTGGTCCTGTTAGTTTGTTTCTTTAAATAAGCGTACTATTTATTAGTAAATTGCTTTTTACTCCTTGAATAATTCTGCAAATACTCAGCATCCTATATATGTGTTTAGGAGGTGAATTGAATTGCCAAATCCAGCTAATGATAATAAGAAGCAAAAAAATATATCACTTAATAATAGTCAAGACTCAGGGTCAGAATTTCATAGAGAGCATGCTGGGCAATGTTGAAGGATACGGTGAAACGTACCCCACTGCTAAAAATATGTCTGATACGACTGACCAATAATTATTAAATTTCAAGAGTGAATTAGATTGTAGTTCACTCTTTTATTTACATATTTCGAAAAATTTTTACTAAACAAATTGCTTATTGGGTTTCCAATCTAATTGCTGCTATTACATTTATTGTTGTAAAACTAAATGCAGTAATTGTGGAATGAAGAAGAGCATTTAGCTTCTTCGTCCCTTTTTAATTTACTTACTCTATCCTTTGTTTACTAATACCTTTTTTGCTATCTTTTTTTATTCATCATATTGCTCATCAAAATTCACATTAGTATCAACTGGTGGATGGTGGTATAGTAATTCTTCAATAATGTCTCTAAGTCTCAATAATTCTTTATGCTTCGATTCATCAAAATCACTAGCTGTTCTAAGGTTTTTTCTTAGATGTTCAATTTTCTGCTGCTGTTGCTGAACCTTATCCCTTAATTCACTTTCAACCTTTAGAATTTCTTTAGCATAACCAATAAGCCAATCAAAATTATCTTTTGGAGTAGAAATTCAAACTTTTCCGAACAATTCACCTATAAGATAATCATCCTTAATTCCTTTTAGCTAATCCTCCAAATTAACTCCTCCTACCATTTGTTTCTTTGATTTTTCTTCTCATTATTTCTAGACCTTTTAAAATTCCTCAATAGTAAAATAACTCCAATAGAAACCAGTCCAATTATCACTGCAGGTATTACATAATAAAAGAATATAATAAAAATCTCGGTCTCTTTATTCCATTCCAAACTTCTTCACTCCTATCATTTTTTTACTAACTAGAACGCCATCTTCTACCGAATTTTTCAGTTGCTTCACGCATAAGCTCCTGGTATTGAGAACGATACCTTTCTTTTTCCTTTCTTTCGTTATTCAATCTACGGTTCATAGATTCAACAAAAGAAGGATTATCGCTTCTATATAATTTCTCTGATTCTCTCGACAATGACCTGATCAATGAGTTTTTAAGAACTTCTTCATCAATGGTTAAATCCTGTCTTTTTGCTCTTTTTACAGACGTTCTACCAACATATACACCAATATGAGAAGGTATTTCGTGTTTAACTGTTTCATACAACTCTTTTGTCATAACATAATAATTAAAGTTGCCACAAAATGTTTTCTTAGCTTTGCTTCTGAAATCCGAAACAGAAACTTTAATCTCATAACAGCGCCAAATACCCTTTGTGTCATAAGTCATGTAATCTACTCTTTCATCACCGAACCAGCCGATTGTTACTTCAAAGCAGCCAAATATACCTTGTTTCTTTGTCGCTGAATAAATTTGACGTTCTAATTGAACAGTCAACTCCGTTTTTGCGATTTTATACCCCTCCTAATCAACTGATCTTTCACTGTGTAAAACATCCTATAGGCAAATTAACAATAAATTTACAATTAAGAAACACACACTAAATAATATAATTATATTGTTAGATTATTAAGTTACTCATTTTCAAAAGGAGTTGGACATATGCTTGTGTTTCTGACTAGAGTTATTATTTTAACTACCTTTTGTTATCTTTTTTAATAATAAGAAAATCAAT
>NZ_JBALOW010000119.1:5459-20401 GCF_036965085.1 Bacillus sp. JJ1532 | reverse complement strand
AACCACAGAAATCAAGAACAAAAAAACTTTCTTAAAAATGCCTTTTTAAATATGAATTATAAAATGGAAAATATATTAGCTAATAATATTTATCAAGAAAATCGTAAAAGCCAGTATTTAACTATGATTAGCTTAATAAATACAAAAAATCTGAATTTAAATGATGAACAAGAACTTCATGATATTTTAAAAATTATTATTGCTGTCACTTTTCAAAACCTTATTCGAGTGTTTGTAAAGGACTTAACGGATGAAGAAGCTTTAAAAAGTTATGTTCAGCAAATGGAGCTGCTAAAAAGAGGATTATATAAGGAAGAAAACTAATGAGTTCCCTTAAAGCAGTAAAAAAAGAGAATATCCATTTGGAGAGTATTGTTAAAAAACTAAAAGAGCAGGGCGTTGATGCACAGATATGTAAACGGCCTAAACCAATCAAAAGAAATTTTTAACTAAGGAGAAAACAAATAGATGAATGCAACATTACAGGAAAGAAAACCAGGATATATTATGCTTGCGATTCTTTTTGTCGGAACATTTGTATCTTTTTTTAATAACTTCTTTTAAATGTAGCCTTGCCGTCTATGATTCTCGATTTAGGAATTAAAGAATATTCAACGATTCAGTGGCTTTATAGTGAAATAGTAGAGAAGAATGGGAAAGGAGACTATTGACTTGAGAAAGTTGGCAAAGCATTTAAAGCCTTTTTTAACGGGCATTTTATTAGCGATCGTGCTCTTGTTTGTGCAAGCGATTAGTGATTTGAATTTACCGAACTACATGTCGAATATCGTCAACGTTGGGATACAACAAGATGGCATCGAGCATGCTGCACCAGATGCAATCAGTCAAGACGGTATGAAGCTGATCACTACTTTCATGACAGAACGTGAAAGACAGATTATCGAATCGAGCTATCATTTGGTCTCCCCTTCAGATCAAAATTCGAAGGGGAAGCCTTACAGCAAACTATATCCTATAGCGGAGCAGCAATTTTTTATAAAAGGGGAGTTAGGTAAAACCGAGACGGAAAATGTGGATGCCGCATTTGGCACATCATCTTTGACCCTCATTAATGTATTACGTGAACTGTTCCCGCCATCTAATGAAAATGTAACAGAAACTCCCTCTAGCTCTATTGATATGAAAGAAATTTACGGAATGCAAGCTGTCCTGGATTCGTTGCCAGTTGCAATGATTCAATCGGCGCATGACGAAGCGATGAAAAATGATTTCATGCAAAAACAAAGCGGTATTATGCTTTCAAAAGGTTTTTATGATGAGCTAGGCATCGATTTGGGTGCGAAACAAACGGGTTATATTATGAAAATTGGGTTCTATATGTTAGTCATTGCACTGGTAGGAGGTGTGGCTACCGTTTTGGTTGGTTTCCTTTCATCCCGAATTGCGACTGGCGTAGCCCGGAATTTACGGAAGCAAGTGTTTATGAAGGTAGAGAGCTTTTCGAAAAAAGAGTTGGATACATTTTCTACAGCCTCTTTAATAACACGTTGTACGAATGATATTCAACAAGTCCAGCAGCTAATAATGATGGGTGTCCGGATGATTTGCTATGCCCCGATTCTCGGGATTGGTGGAATCATTATGGCGGTTAATAAGTCGACTTCCATGAGCTGGATTATTGCGCTCGCTGTTGTCGTCCTTCTTGGATTGATTTTAATCCTTATGGTGATTGCACTGCCAAAGTTTAAAATGATTCAGAAGCTAATAGATAAATTGAATTTGATTTCAAGAGAAAACTTAAGCGGTTTAATGGTTGTACGTTCTTTCGGAACGCAGGAATATGAGAAAAAGAGATTTGACGTTGCAAATAGTGATTTAACGAAGACAAATCTTTTTGTAACTCGCGCAATGGTGTTTATGATGCCAATGATGATGCTCATTATGAACGGCGTCACTTTACTAGTAGTTTGGGTTGGTGCCCATCAAATTGCAGTTTCTTCAATGCAAGTCGGGGATATGATGGCGTTTATGCAGTATGTCATGCAAATTTTGATGTCCTTTATGATGCTATCGATGATGTTTATTATGATCCCTCGTGCAGCAGTATCCGCCGGTCGGATTGCGGAAGTACTGGAAACGGAAGTGTCCATTACCGATCCAGAAAAGCCAAAATCATTTAACGAAAAGTGCAAAGGCCTTCTCGAATTTAAAAAAGTAAGCTTCCGTTATGAAGGGGCCAATGAAGATGCATTACATGAGATTTCATTTACAGCTAAGCCGGGTCAAACGACGGCATTAATTGGTTCGACAGGTTCCGGTAAGACAACGATTGCAAGTCTTGCTTTACGTTTTTATGACGTGAATGAGGGCGAAATTTTAATTGACGGTGTTGACATTAGAGATGTGAAACAGTCGGAATTGCGGTCGAAGATTGGATATGTCCCACAAAAGAGCGTATTGTTATCAGGCACCATTGAGTTCAACCTGAAATACGGAAAAAAAGACGCTACGGATGAAGAGATGCAGGAAATAGCAAAAGTTGCCCAGGCGATAGATTTCATTAAAGAAAAACCAGAGAATTTTGCGTCGAATATATCACAAGGAGGTGCCAATGTTTCAGGTGGTCAAAAACAGCGCCTCACGATTGCACGTGCTTTAATGAAAAAACCAGAAATCTTAATATTTGATGATAGCTTCTCCGCATTGGACTTTAAAACAGACTCCATGTTACGCAAAGAGTTAAAGGAACACACGTCAAACGCGACGATCATTCTAGTCGCCCAAAGAGTGAGTACAATCATGAATGCAGATCAAATTCTCGTGTTAGATAAGGGCCGCATTGTTGGGCGTGGCACACATCGTGAGCTGCTGGAAACTTGCCCTGAATACTATGAAATTGCCTCATCACAGCTATCGAAGGAGGAATTAGCGTGAGCGAAAAGAGAAATAGTCAAAATACTCATTCGCACTTCGGTATGCGAGGTGGGCCAAATATGATGCAGGGTAAAAAAGTAAAAGATTTTAAAGGGACGATGAAACAGCTTGTTCAATATTTGGGCGCTTACAAATGGACGATTATATTTGTATGGATTTTAGCCATTTTGTCGACGGTTTTCACAATTGTATCGCCAAAGATTTTAGGGCAAGCGACTGATGAACTTTTTTCAGGTGTGATGAACCAAATCGCTGGAATTGGGTCGATTGACTTCGGCAAAATTGGTGAAATTCTTTTATGGCTCATCGGATTATACTTACTTAGTGCGTTGTTTTCCTATTTGCAAGGGTTTGTCATGACGGGTGTTAGTATGAAAGTGACAAAGCAACTTCGAACGGATATTAATGAAAAAATTCATAAATTACCGTTTAATTATTTCGATAAAACAACCCACGGAGAAGTTCTTTCTAGAATTACGAATGACGTAGATACAATAAGCCAAACATTGAATCAAAGTTTAACACAGATCATCACATCAATCACTTCACTTATTGGAATTACGATTATGATGCTCACAATCAGCTGGCAAATGACATTGGCAGCTATCTGTATTCTCCCACTGACGATGATTTCGGTTATTGGGATTATTAAAAAGTCGCAAGTTCATTTTAAAAATCAACAGAAATATTTGGGGCATGTAAACGGCCATGTAGAGGAAATGTTTAGTAGCCATGAAATAGTGAAGGCTTTTAACGGAGAACGAGATTCGGAAAAAAAGTTTGACGAGCACAATGAAGCATTGTATAAATCGGCCTGGAAAGCGAATTTCTTATCAGGTCTTATGATGCCGATTGCGATGTTCATCGGAAATATGATCTATGTTGTCATTTGTATACTTGGAGGGTATTTGACTGTAACTGGTACAATGACGGTCGGCGGTATTCAAGCTTTCATTCAATACGTGCGGAGTTTTATGCAGCCAGTCTCTCAAATTGCGAATATCTCCAATATACTTCAACAAACTGCTGCTGCAGCGGAACGTGTATTTGAATTTCTTGCGGAAGATGAAGAAAAACCGGAGCAGGAAAACGCTCTTTTGGTAAGTAAAAATAAGGTGGTAAGCAATCGAGATGTGGCGATTGAAGGAAATGTCGAGTTTGACCATGTTTCCTTTAGTTATGAACCTGAAAAACCTGTTATTCGTAACTTTACAGCCACTATCAAGTCGGGTCAGAAAGTAGCCATTGTCGGACCGACTGGTGCAGGTAAATCGACCATTATGAAACTGCTCATGCGCTTTTACGATGTAAATAGCGGTTCAATCAAGATCGATGGCCATAATATTCAATCATTTAATCGAAATGAGCTTCGTTCTCTGTTTGGTATCGTGCTACAAGATACTTGGCTGTTTAACGGTACGATAGCGAACAATATTCGGTACGGTAAGCTCGATGCAACTGATGACGAGGTTAGGAAAGCGGCCACCGCAGCACAGGTTGACCATTTTGTAAGAACATTACCGGACGGATTCGATATGGTGTTGAATGAAGAAGCGGATAATATATCACAAGGTCAAAAACAGCTGCTAACGATTGCAAGGGCAATATTAGCAGACCCCAAAATACTCATTCTAGACGAGGCGACAAGCAAAGTCGATACACGAACAGAAATCCTTATTCAAAGAGCGATGGATAACCTTATGAAAGGCCGCACAAGCTTCGTCATTGCCCATAGACTGTCGACCATTCGGAATGCCGACTTAATAGTAGTCATGCATGAAGGGGATATTGTCGAACAAGGTACACATGACGAGTTGCTTGCTCAGAGTGGATTTTATGCAAATTTGTACAAAAGTCAGTTCGATACAGCAGTTTAAAGGTTTGAAGACTGTTAAGGAATTCGATGGAAATCCGGGTTCTTTACAGTCTTTTTCTTAACATAAATTAGGGTCTCGCCAGTAATGCGAATGTACATTGATATTTAGCTTTAACAAAAACAGGTTGTGAATTCTGTCAAATTGTTGGTGGGACACCTATAAGAAGGAAATTGTAACTATGAAAGCGAAATAAATAGTGTAACTCCAACTGGATGAAAATAAAAGTCAAGCAAAGGAAGTAAATATGAATATTAAGCTATCTGAAGTAAATGAAAAGAATTTTTGGGATGTAATTAAATTAAAATCCGATTTCGATCAAGAAAAGAGAATTCAAATTTTTGAAAGATGGGTAGGGGATAATACTTTTTTCTTGCTGCTTGCCAAGTATATGGGTTCCTTCCAAGAGCAATTTATGATGGTGAAACATTAATTGGCTTTGCTTCACATGGATTTAACAAGGAAACAGGACGATATGAATTAATTAGCATAATGCTTGGACATGCATATCAAGGTAAGGGCTATGGAATGCCGATTTTAAGGGCAGTTATTGAGGAAATGGCTGTGAAGTATTCATGCGAAGAAATTTATTTATCTGTCATTTATAATAACGAAGCTGCCAAGCGTGTATATGAAAAAGCAGGCTTTAAACCAACTGGGGAGATTGAGGATGGACATCATCCAGAACCCATTTATAAATTGGACGTTAAAAAATATTTTAGCCACTTGAAGTCTAATAAATAAAGGCAAAAAGCAGTGAGCTCATCTGAACTCACTGCTTTTTGACATTTATAGACTAGCTTATTTTCTTTTTATCCCTCACATCTAGTACATCCAAAAAGAAAACGAATACTGGTATCCCAACAATTAGCCCCCAAACACCAAAGAAATGCTCGGAAAAAATCAACACGATAAAGGTGTAAAATACAGGCAGATCTGTTTTTGAAGACATTAGCTTTGGATTTAAAATATATGCCTCAATCGCGTGGATAATCATAATGACAATAAGAATATACACAACCTGCATAATTCCGCCAATTGTATAAGCAATCGCAATTAGAGGTATAAGTGAGATAATGACTCCGGCAACCGGGATTAAACCTAGGAAAAAGATAAGGATGGAAAGACCCATAAGCTGAGGAAAATCCATAATCCATAATGCAAGAGTTGTCAGGCCGCAGTTGACGAGAGCAATAATAAATTGTGCCTCGATCACTTTACCAAAGGTTAAAACAAATTTTTTCGCGAAAAATTCAATTTCATTATAAAATGGAGCGATCTTACTGTATTTAAATTTAGAAGTAAATTCAATAAGCTTTGGTTTTTCCAAAAGGAAAAATAAACTTAACACAAGGGACATCATGATTTGAATCCCGACTTTACTCATTCCGCTAAAATATTTAAGTAGAAAAGTAAAACCCTGTTCTAAGTAATTAGAAATTTGTTTTGTTTCAATCATGCCTAAAACATAATTAACAAGAACATGATCATGCGGCTGTGTTAAAAACAGCTGCAACTGTGTGACTAACTGCGAAATCTCTACAATAATGATTGGCAAGTATTTAATAACACCGATTGATAAAAGCCCAATAATTAACAAATAGGAGATTAGGACAGTTAGTTTGCGGTGCAGTTTGAATTTATTTGATACAATATTCACAAGCCGATCCAGTAAAAAAGAGAAAATAAAGGTGATTAGGATCAGGTTGATCATACTTCTAAGCATATAGAGAAGAAATACTAAAATTGAAAAAATAAGCAGTCTTTTAAATGCATTATTATTTATTAACGACCGGATCGATTCCATTATATGAATGATTCCTCCCATGCATGGATGTAATAACTCCATATGAATTTCTTACTATTTTTATTTTATTATATTTTTATATAGATTCATAATGATTTTATTTATTTTAAGTACAAACTGCTGCTTTGACGAAAATGAAACTTAAAGTGAGAGCACATCGTATAATAAAATAATACGTTGGGACCTTTACGTCTAAAATGAGGAGAATCCATTTTGAGAGCACTAAAGCAAAAAATTACTTGGAAATTCTGTTTATTTATCGTCATAGCTATTATTCTAACAAATATTCCGTTCCTAGGCAGCTATATACGCATGATTAATACTTTAATCCATGAATCGGGACACGCTTTGATTGCCCTATTTGGAGGAAAGGTTCATACTATATCTTTATTTATGAACACAGAAGGGGTAACCTATACAAGTCATACGAACTGGTTTGGCAGCTTTTTTACCGGAATAGCAGGATATGTTTTTTCATCATTTATCGCCTTTTTATCCTTTTGGTTCATTAGCAAGAAACAATATAAACCCCTTATTATTATTTTGCTTCTATTTGTTGGCTTAAACCTGCTGCTTTGGGTTAGAAATTTTTATGGTATATTTTGGCTTATTTCCTTTGGCGCATTATTTATTCTGTTATTATATAAAGGTTCCGTATCATTTGTACAAAATTGCTTATTGATTATAGCTAGTATTCTTTTAGTAGAATCACTAACATCATCTTTTACCATCCTCATGCTTAGCTTTATTCAGCCACATGCAGCAGGGGATGCTACAGGTTTAGCAAAAACAACTATGTTTATTCCTGCTCAATTATGGGGATTATTCTTTTTTGCTCAAGCGATCTCCTTTATAGTTGCAGGGTTAAAGAATGGTATTTACCGAATTGACAAATAAATGGAATGTGAGCTAAATACAAAACAACGATATCTTCTTGAAAGGAGATAACATTTGAATAGAAAAATCGCCGTTATTACAGGAGCATCAAGCGGCTTTGGGCTTCTAACAGCTATAGAGCTCGCTAGAAATAATTTCGATGTCATAGCGACCATGAGAGATACGAATAAAAGCAAAACGCTTTTATCCGAGGCAAGATTAAATGGAGTTGAAGGAAATATTACAGTTGCTGAGCTCGATGTTGCTTCTCAACAATCCATTGAAAAATTAAAGCAATTTATTGAAAAAATTGGCTGTATTGATTTGTTATTTAATAATGCCGGGTATGCAAGTGCAGGCTTTGTAGAAGAAATTCCTATTGAGGAATTCAGAAAGCAATTTGAGACAAATTTCTTCGGAGCGATTGCTGTAACTCAAAGCTTTTTACCACTAATGCGCAGTCAAGGAAAAGGGATCATCATCAATATGAGCAGCATCAGCGGGAGAATGGGATTCCCTGGCATGTCTCCCTATGTCTCTTCTAAACATGCTCTAGAAGGTTGGAGCGAATGCCTCAGACTTGAAATGAAGCCATTTGGCGTCAAGGTTGTTTTGATCGAAGCAGGATCATATAAGACTAATATTTGGTCAAGCGGGAAGCATGTTACGGAAAGATCATTGCATGTAGAATCTCCTTATTATCATTATATGAAACAGATTCAACAATATATTGACAATGGGTCAGAATCATTCGGAGATCCACGAGAGGTAGCTAGGAAGATTACGAATATAGCCGAGGAGCATGATCCTCAGTTAAGATACCCAATTGGTAAAGGGGTAAAATGGAGCTTATTTTTGAAGAATATGCTCAAATGGACATTTTGGGAAAAGGCCTTTCTAAAAATCTTAAATAGGTAACCGTTTCAAGATGATAGAGCATGTTCTATCATCTTTTTTTATATACGTGAATTGATCCACATCATTTGCTACATGTCGATTATTCGTAATTTAGGGAAAATTAACTAATTCGATAAAATCCGATTATTATTCCTTAAATTAGAGAAAATAAGAAAACATATAGTAAGGGGTGTTTGGATGAAAAGAATAAAAGTGATCATTCAATTCATACTGATCATCAGCATTTTGCTCATTGCCTTAAATCGGACAGACGCCAAAGAGATCATGGAATCTAGCTTGCGGCTTCGAATTTTAGAAACAACAGATTTGCATGCACATATGTTAGGGTTTGATTATAAAAAAAATAAACCGAATCTAGAATTCGGATTAGCCAGAACTGCATCACTTATCAAGCAAGCTCGGGAAGAGGAGATTAATTCACTGCTTTTTGATGTAGGTGATGTACTTGTAGGAAGTGCTCTAGATGAATATGTGTATAAAACCAACTATTTGGACGATCATTACTTTCATCCTGTATTTAAAGCGATGAATGGACTTAATTATGATGCGGCAACAGTAGGAAATCATGAATTCAATCATGGATTAGATTTTTTGCACAAAAGCTTGCGAGGAGCCAATTTCCCATACGTAAATGCCAATATTTATATAGATGATCAAAATCAATACGATGGCGATGATCTTAATTATTTCAATCCGTTTTTGATCTTAGATAGAAACTTTATTGATACTAACGGAAATAAACAAAAATTAAAGGTTGGTGTTCTTGGCATCCTTACCCCTATTGCAGCTGAATGGGACAAGAAGTATTTTCAAGGTAATTTAAAGATAAAAAATATCCAGGAAACAGCTGAGCATTTTGTACCAATTATGAAAAATATGGGTGCAGACATAATAATCGCTCTTGCACATGTTGGATTAGATCCTGACAAAGGTTTAAAGGAGAAAGAGGGGAATTCTGTATACTTTTTAAGTAAAGTAGTAGGGATCGATGCTATTTTATACGGTCATACTCATTTAATTTTCCCTGGGAAGGACCTCTATAGTGTAAATGATGAAACAGGAACTATAAATGGGGTCCCGGCTGTACAAGCTGGCTATTGGGGAAATCATCTTGGCATCATAGATCTAGAATTAATCAAGATGAATGGAAAATGGTTTGTTAATAGCAGTCATTCAATGGTAAAACCAGTGTTCCAGACCATTAATGGAAAGACCATTCCATTAGTCGAAGAGGATGACCAGATTGTAAGAGTGATGGAGCCTATACATCTTGAAATACAAAGGTTTATCCAAAATAGTAAATAGATTACACACCTCCTGCACATAGTTAACATATGAGTAGGAAGCCTTTTTTTACAAGAGGTATTCTCTAGACAATATTTTCAAAAAACATCTCCCATCAATGCCTAGGAATATGGTATTATAACGTTTGAATGTCTAAATGTTATTATTCGATTTTTTTCGATAAAATGCGTTGCATGATTTGAAATTTTTTTTTGATAGAAGGAGATAAAATGACAAATAACACTATAATCCGTTTTGAGCATGTAACAAAACAATATGATGATGATCCTCCTGTTTTGAAAGAGGTAAGCTTTGAGATTGAGAGAGGGAAATTCTATACTCTACTCGGTCCATCCGGCTGCGGAAAAACAACCATATTACGGCTGATTGCAGGATTTATTGAGCCTTCATCTGGAAAGGTATTTATTAATGAAAAATTAGTCAATGAAGTGCCGGCCAATAAACGCCAAGTCAACACTGTATTTCAGGACTATGCGTTATTTCCGCATTTAAATGTATTTGAGAATGTAGCATTTGGACTTAGAATTAAAAAAATTAAAAATATTGAAGTAGACCGAAGAGTAAAGGAAGCACTTCGATTTGTGAATCTTGAAGGCTATGAAAATCGTGAAATAAGAGAAATGTCAGGCGGTCAGCGTCAGCGTGTAGCCATTGCAAGAGCCATTGTCAACGAACCGGAAGTCATACTACTCGATGAGCCATTATCAGCGCTAGATTTAAAACTTCGTACAGAAATGCAGTACGAGCTTCGTGAGCTCCAGCGCAGATTGGGCATTACGTTTATCTTTGTTACCCATGACCAAGAGGAAGCACTGGCGATGTCTGACGAAATTTTTGTTTTGAATAACGGAAAAATCGAACAGAGCGGAACGCCAACTGATATTTACGATGAACCGATTAACCGATTTGTTGCTGATTTCATTGGAGAATCGAATATTGTACCAGGGACGATGATTAAAGATTTTTCTGTCCAGTTTACCGGGAAAACCTTTGATTGTGTGGATGGCGGCCTAAATCCAAATGAAGCCGTGGATATTGTGATCCGTCCTGAGGATTTGGAAATTACTAAGCCAGAATCAGGGAAACTAAGGGTTAAAGTAGATACTCAGCTTTTCCGCGGTGTTCATTATGAAATTAGCTGCTATGACCAGGATGGAAATGAATGGCTTGTTCATTCAACGAAAAAGGCAAATGTAGGGGAAGAAATAGGGCTGTACTTTGATCCTGAAGCCATTCATGTCATGAGACATGGAGAAACAGAGGAAGAATTCGACAAACGTTTAGAAGCATATGAAGAGGGAAGCTATGAAAACTAACTCTCGTAATCTGTATTTAATCCCTTATGTTATTTGGATTCTTTTGTTTGTCGTAACACCCATTCTTCTCGTTGTATACTATTCGTTTTTTGATATTGAAGGGCATTTTACTTTTGATAATTACAAAAAGTTCTTTACGCCAGTCTATCTGAAGATGACAATTAGTTCATTTTGGTATGCATTTTTAATTACATTTTTTGCCTTTATTATTGCTTATCCAACAGCCTATTTACTGACAAAAACCAAGCATAAGCAGTTATGGCTATTATTAATTATTCTTCCTTCGTGGATTAATTTATTGTTAAAAGCTTATGCGTTTATTGGTATCTTTGGCACATATGGTGCTGCGAATAGCTTTCTTGAGGTAATGGGGGTTGGCAGCAAACAGATATTATTTACAGATTTCAGCTTTATCTTTGTTTCTGTTTATATCTTTCTGCCATTTATGATTTTACCGATCTTTAATGCGTTAGATGAATTAAACCCATCACTCATTGATGCATCTAATGATTTAGGTGCTTCACCCTGGACAACTTTTACCCGTGTTATTTTCCCATTAACGCTGGATGGAGTTAAGTCAGGATGCCAAGTCGTGTTCATTCCTGCACTTTCATTGTTTATGTTAACAAGACTTATTGCTGGTAACCGTGTTATCACCCTCGGAACAGCCATCGAACAGCATTTCCTCGTCACTCAAGACTGGGGAATGGGCTCAACGATCGCTGTCTTCCTAATTATTGCCATGGTACTCATTATGGTACTCACTGGTAAACGAAAGAGGGGGATCCTATGAAGAAAAAGACAAAGCTTTCAGCAATCTATTTGACCATAGTATTTCTAATTTTGTATGCCCCTATTTTTTACTTAATGTTTTATTCATTTAATAGCGGCGGAAATATGTATCAGTTCGAAGGATTCACCCTTGATTGGTATCGCGAGCTGTTCGGAGATACAAGACTTTTAATTATTGTTTTAAACACAGCGATTATTGCCCTTTTATCAGCGGCTATTTCTACAATACTAGGTGTTGCCGGTGCACTTGCGATTTATTTTGCTAGAAGAAGAAGAGTAAAAAATACACTTCTTTCACTTAATAATGTTCTAATTGTCAGTCCTGATGTTATCATCGGAGCGTCTTTTTTAATATTGTTTACAATTATTGGTATTAAACTAGGGTTTGTCTCTGTATTATTTGCCCACATTGCCTTTAGTGTTCCAATTGTGGTGATTATGGTACTGCCAAAAATTGAAGAAATGAACATATCCATGATATATGCAGCTCTTGACTTAGGTGCAAGCAGATGGGATGTCCTAACTAAGGTGATTCTGCCTTTTATTACCCCTGGTATTTTCGCAGGTTTCTTCATGGCTTTAACATACTCTCTAGATGATTTTGCCGTTACATTTTTTGTAACAGGTAATGGGTTTACGACATTATCTGTAGAAATCTACTCACTTGCAAGACGTGGAGTTTCATTAAACATTAATGCCCTATCTACCTTATTGTTTATTTTCACGATGCTGTTAGTAGTCGGTTATTACTTTATTACGAAGCGTAATAATCGTCCGGCTGGAATGGGGGTTAAGAAATGAAACAGCTTGTCCGTGCCTTAGCAGCTGTACTCATTGTTTCAATTGGTTTAATTCTTTTTGTCAATAAACTAAATTCTGCTCAAGGGTATTCAAGTGGAAATACACTGACGATATTTAACTGGGGAGATTATATTGACCAGGAACTTATAAAACGATTTGAAAAAGAAACCGGGATTAAGGTCATCTACGAAACATTTGATTCAAATGAAGCGATGCTGACGAAAATTGAGCAGGGTGGAACTTCTTATGATATAGCCGTTCCGTCTGAGTATGCAATCGATAAAATGAGGCAAGAAAATTTACTTATCCCGATTGATCATTCAAAAGTGCCGAACCTTCAATATATCGATTCACGATTTATGGATTTGCCTTTCGATCCAAGAAATGAATATTCAATCCCTTACTTTTGGGGAACAGTCGGAATCGCGTATAATAAAGAGATGCTAGGTGATTTAGAAATAACTAGTTGGGATGATTTATGGGATCCAAAGTTCAAAAATCAGATATTAATTATTGATGGTGCTCGAGAGGTAATGGGAATGGGCTTAAATAGCTTAGGCTATTCTTTAAATGATACAAATGAAAAACACCTTATCGAAGCGAAAGAAAAGCTTGATTTGTTAACGCCGAATATAAAAGCGATCGTAGGGGACGAAATTCGGATGTTGTTAGAAAATGGCGAAGCTGGTATTGGCCTTGTCTGGTCCGGAGTAGCTCAAGAAATTATGTGGGAAAATGAAGATGTTGAATATGTCGTTCCAGAAGAAGGCTCCAATCTCTGGTTTGACAATATGGTGATTCCAAAGACTTCTAAAAATCCGGAAGCCGCACATCAATTTATTAATTTTATTCTTGATCCAGAAGTTGCCGCACAAAACACAGAGTATGTTGGGTACTCAACACCTAATAAAGGGGCACTCGAATTTATGGATGAAGAAGTCATTAGTGATGAGCGCTTCTATCCGGATGAAGAAATGACAGCCAAGCTCGAGGTATACGAAAACCTTGGAAAAAGAATGCTTGCCTATTATAATGATCTATTTTTAGAATTTAAAATGCACAGAAAATAACAGAAAACTGACTAGCTAAATGGCTGGTCAGTTTTTTTATTTTGCATTCATTTTTTTCTCTAAAAATGGAGAGTTTATTAAAAAGGGGTGATTCTAAGATGTTGCGGTTTATATCGATTATAGTGCTAGTTTTTACAATGACAATGCCAATGGAAACTGCATCTAAAACGGAAAAAAAGGAACTTGCTATCGTCATCGATGACCTTGGAAATAACATGAAGGGAACAGATGAAATATTAAAACTTCCAGTTACATTGACTGCTGCCATCATGCCATTTATGCCAACTTCTAAACGGGATGCAGAGTTAGCAATGAAAAATAATCATGAAGTAATTGTACATCTGCCAATGGAGCCGAAAAAGGGAAAGAAAAGCTGGTTAGGACCGGGCGCCATTACTACAGATTTAAATGATGAAGAAATAAGACGGAGAGTTGTGGCGGCAATTGAGGATATCCCTCATGCTGTGGGGATGAACCACCACATGGGTTCCAAAGCAACAGAAGATGAACGAGTCATGAAAATTGTTTTAGAGGTTTGCAAAGAATATGGATTGTATTATCTTGACAGTAAAACAACTGGAAAAAGTGCGATTCCAAAATTAGCCAATGAGATGGGAGTTCCTTATTTGGAAAACAATCTTTTTTTTGATGATATATATACAATTGAGCATATTACGAAACAGGCCAATTTATTAGCAGGAAAACTTAATAAAAGTGATCGGCTAATTGCAATTGGTCATGTAGGAGTAACCGGTACAATGATGGTAGACGTATTAGAGGAATTTATTCCCGTTTATCAAAATAGAGCAAACATTGTTCCGTTATCAGACATGATACCGGAGCTTGAATTGATTGATAAAAAGTTGTGATCATCTAAGCTGGAAACAAAATAAAAAGACCGCCCACATTCCGATCTGGTTAGTCCCGCAACGAAGCGAAATGAGAAGAGGTGGACGGCCTTGAGAATAGTATATGATGTAAATTAAAAATGATGCAAAACAAGTCCAGATTTGAAAAAAACTGGCTTGTTTTTTATTTTCTCAAGAGTAATTGTGGAATATTATGATAATTTAGCTGGCTTTACAGTATGTTAATTTGTGATTAATATTTCTTGGGAAAGCGCAAATTCAGACATTTCCTGAGTTGTGCCGTCATAATATAGCGCAATTTGCCGATAAAGTGAAACTTCAATCAGTGGAGGTTTCCGACGCACAGTATGTGGTAGTGCAAACAATGACATTAGGCAGCGGCAATTTATTTCAGCCTCATTCCCACTGATTGTTAGTTG
>NZ_JBALOW010000119.1:0-5395 GCF_036965085.1 Bacillus sp. JJ1532 | reverse complement strand
TGCCACAGGACGTGGCGTTCTTAGTCTGTGTTCCTATAATCGGGCCTTTACGAGCTGTTGATCCCCACTAAGAAATTTTTGTTTTACTCAACTTTTTGAAGTGGGGGTCTTACAGCCCGTTAATCTGCGATAACAGTGAAAGTTGTCGTGACTTCCACCTTTTTCTCTTATTTTTTCAGTGGAAAATGGATCGTAAAAATGGTGCCTTCGTTTTCAATACTTTCTATTTCATATTCGCCTTTCAATCGTTTAATTATATCAAAGGAAATCATTAATCCAAGTCCGGTTCCCTTTGTTTTAGTAGAATAATAAGGCTGTCCGAGCTGTTCTAATTGAATGGTCGAAAAACCAACGCCATTATCCTTTATTTCAATGAACGCAATGTCATTTTGCTGATAAACGTTTATATCTATATTTCCTCCATCAGGCATAGCCTCAATTCCGTTTTTAATAAGATTAATGAACAATTGTTTACATTCATTCACATTTCCCGCAATATACAAACTTTCTTCTAACTGAATGTTCATTTTTACATTGGACATAACAGCATATGGTTTCATGAAGTCAGAAATATCTAACATTATATTCGATAAAGGGATCGTCTCTGTAAATTCGCTTATAGGTCGTGCAAGAGACAGAAAATCATTGATAATTTGGTTAGTCCTATCTAATTCCTCTAAGGACAGGGAAATAAACATCCCTTGATTAGAAGTAATATTTTGTTCATTTTTCATTAGCTGCAAGAAACCGCGAATCGTTGTCATAGGATTTCTGATTTCATGGGCAATGGATGCAGCAAGCTGGCTAATAGCATTTAACTTATCTGCTTTTTTCAACTGTTCCATCATTAAAAGTTGAAGCTTATTCATTTCGATTAAATAAATGATTGTAGATAGTGTAATAATGGAAACGATAGAAAACGAAATGAGGTGAAGAAAATCTCCCATTGCTCCAGTTTGCATCAAATATATCGTACGTGTTATAAAAATGAATAAATAAAAAATGATTCCAGTTAATAGCTTGAAAAGTAATTTTTTTCTTATGTAATGTTTATAAACAATAAAAAATAAGATCGTCATAAAGAAATAATTGATTAGGTTCGTTAGGAATTTTGTCATATCGCTAAATAAGGTTAATCCAAGCAGGATGCCAATTGCCATGAGGCCAGTTCTTGGCCCGATATAAAAGAAGGCTATAAAAATTGGGATGAATTTTAAATCAAACTCTAGTCCATCCGTAATTCGCACCGGAAAAAGCGATGATATTAAAAGTGAAAGACAAATAGTAAGAAAAAAGATAAAATTAATTTTATTATTCCTGCATTGACGCGAAAAAATGATATTCACGAGTGGGATAATCATCATGATAAAAAAATGAAAAAGAAGCTCTGCAATAAAATCCTTCAAAAGAACCATTCCTCTAGCCTTAGTTTTGTGTTTATCTTTAAATTAAACGAATGGCACAGTTAATCCTTTAATTATCAAATTTTTTGCCATAATAATTTTTCTTCATAAAGCATCAATATTCGACAAATCCTTATCTATATGATAAATATCTTTGAAAGAAATTGTTAATAATAAAAAAAAACCGACTCATTTAGAGTCGGCAAATTAGACAATAGCCATATCTTTTAATTGCTCGCCATTTACAATATCCTGAACCTCAGTACCTTCTAAAGTTTCTTTTTTCATAAGGGCTAGAACTAAAACTTCGAATTGTGGACTATTATTTTTGATGAGTTGTTCAGATTTTTCTAATGCTTTTTGGAAAAGCTCCTGCATTTTTACTTCTTTTTCCACTTTATTAAAAGTAAGGGTAAACCCATTTTCAAGCAAGCCAGTGTCAACCATTTGTTCGATGACCTTCTTCGCTTGCTGAACATCACCACTTACACCAATGCTGTGTTCTCCAAGGTAAATCCGTTCCGCAACACCACCTGCGAGGATCATAGCAACTTGGTCTAGCATGTCGCTCGTTGTTGATAAATGCATCTCTTTTGGAATTGGCGCTACATAACCAAGCGCTTGCCCGCGGGGAATGATAGTTGCTTTACGAACCGAACCTGGTTTTGTAATAGCAGCAACAAGGGCGTGACCTGCTTCATGAATAGCCACACGATTTTTTGTATCCTGATCTTGTAAAGATCTAGTTGAACTTCCTAGAATGGTTCGATCTAGGGCAAAATCCAAGTCTTCTTTAGCTATTACTTCCTGACCATTTCTAACAGCCCGTCTGCTCGCTGTTTCAAAGAGAGAATGAAGGTCCGCACCTGAAAACCCAGAAGTGCTCTCTGCAAGCTCATCGAGTGAGTTTATGACATCATCAGCTAACACACGATTTTTCGTATGAATGTCAATAATCTCTTTTCTTCCTTTTGTATCTGGAAGTGGAACATGAAAAGAGAAATCAATTCGTCCAGGACGTAGGAATGCATCATCGAGCATATCCTTACGGTTTGTTGCGGCGATGAAAAGAATTCCATCATTCGAATGACCGCCATCTAATTGAACAAGAAGCTCAGTCAATGTTTTTTCGCTTTCCTCTCCGCCATGCTGTTTTCTTTTTCCTGCAAGTGCATCTACTTCATCGACAAAAATGACGGCTGGCTTCTGCTTTCTAGCATTTTGAAACAATGTACGGACACGTGATGCACCAACACCAACAAACATTTCATTAAAGGCTGAACCGCTAGTAGAGAAGAAGGTCGCTCCAATCTCTTTGGCAATAGCTTGTGCCAGTAGGGTTTTACCTGTGCCTGGTGGTCCATATAATAAAATCCCTTTCGGCGGTTTTACGCCCATTTTTAATGAACGGTCTGGATCTTTGAGAGTGGAAAGTGTTTGCATAATCTCCTCTTTCATTTCACCTTGAATACCGCCAACATCAGCAAGAGAAATAGAAGGGAGGGGCCTTGCTTTAGATACGCTTTCCTTCATGGTGTTTGCAGCACCTAGTCCGCCTTTACCAGATTTATATAAATAAACGCCAAGCCCTACAAGTAAAATCATTAGTCCGCCAAGAATCCAAGGTGTAAAAGGACTGCTTGAAGAAAATGTATATTGAACATTATAGTTTTCTACTAATTTATCGATTATCTGACTATTCGGAGGTACATGGGACTTATATTCACCATCACTCGTCACAATCGTCAGCTTTCCATCTTTATGCTCGTTTATTGTAACTAATTCTCCATTTTGTGAGGCTATTAACTTCTCAACAGAGGAAAAGGGGATGGCTACTTCTTTATTTCCAGCTTGAACAGCCCATATAACTGCTGCCACAATTATCAAGAAACCAACAATAATCGGTACCATCGTTGAAGCTTTTTTAAATTGTAATTTCAACTTTTTCCCTCCTTACTGTTACCTTATTATTATAAGGAGCATAGTAAAGAAGGACTAGTGCCATTTTAATGTAAAAAGATGAAAAAAATGGTTAACACATGTTTTCAAGACTACTATGTTAGGGATTTAGCCAAAATAGGGCGAACATTATTATTGAAGGTTTCTATGTGATGGTTTTAATGTGTAATATTGAAAAGCGCTAACAAATCTATGCAATATTTTGCTCTTTTTTATTAGAATAAAGATATAAACCATTATTAAGCTAATGATCCTTCACAAATGTTGGAAACTATACTATACTGATGTTGGAATCATAATTACATAAACGTAACCACAAGGGGAGCTTTTCGCTGAGAGTGAACAGGAGACTGTTCTGACCCTTCGAACCTGTTAGATAATTCTAGCGCAGGAATGTGGCATGAATAGAAGGTTTTTTCTGTTGTTTTCTATTCTCCCCTTGAGGTAACGGAGTACAAAAAAAGGGGAGATTTTTTTATGAAAAAATTGGGTTTACTCGCATTAATCGAAGGCTCATTTTTTGCAGCTTTTGCCATTGTTTTAGATTTACTGCCTTCGATTAAACCAATACCATCTGTTTCTATTTCAATCGCAATGGTTCCCATTTTTATTATTGCATTCCGCTGGGGGTTAAAAGTCAGCTTGCTTTCCGGTTTGCTCTGGGGAGTCTTGCAAATAGCAATGGGGGATGCATGGATCGCCACTCCAACTCAAGCCTTTATTGAGTATTTTATTGCCTTTGCTTGTATTGGATTTGCTGGCCTGTTCTATAATTTTATTCAAAAAGAGATCAGATTCGGTTCGAAAAAGAAAGCAATTGGCTGGATGATAGCTGCTATCTTTGCTGGCAGCCTGGCACGTTATTTCTGGCACTTCATTGCAGGCGTTATTTTCTTTGGAGAATATGCGCCAGAGGGCATGTCGCCATTCCTCTTCTCGTTTGCAGCAAATGGAGCTACCATGATTGGAGCGTGGCTATTATGCTCAATCGCCGTTGTCCTTTTAGTATCAACTGCGCCTCGATTGATTATTAGAAAAGACAATACGCTGCTCATCACACATAAAAAAGTTTCTTAAATATTTTCTCAAATACGCTTCTGGCAAATCAGAGGCGTATTTTTTTGCATTTGCTTTGGCGGAAATGACTAGATCCTGATATGACATCAGCATTATTAATAATCACTTCCAAAATGAATCTCATAGTATATAAGGAAAAAAACTAAGGAGGTATTCGTTTGTATCCTTATTACGATTACAAAAATATGTACAGACAAACAGATAAATTGCTCAGGGATTTAACTAAAGCCATTAATGGAGAATATAGTGCTGTCCAATGCTATCAGAAAATAGCTAATTTGGCGACAACCGAAATAGAAAGGAAGCAAATCCTTGAAATTCGAGAAGATGAAATTAGACATTTACAGCAATTTACACAACTATATGTAAATCTGACAGGCAGGCAGCCACAACCTCAAATCGTGGAACAATGCCCAAACACTTACAAAGAAGGGATTGAGTTTGCCTTTGTAGATGAACAGGAAACGGTAGACTTCTATCTAGGTGTGTCTGATGAGATAACAGATGTAAATATTAAAAATGCATTCAAACGAGCCGCTTCAGATGAACAAAATCATGCCGTCTGGTTTTTATATTTTTTAAACAAGCGAAAATAGTTACAGGCAAAAACAAAAGAAATCGTCAGAAAAGATCGATTTCTTTTGTTTTTATTAATGTCTTTTTCTTATTTTTTAATAATTGGTTCTAGTTGTCTTGCGATTTCACTTAGTAAATCATGTAAGGTCAAGTGATTTTCATTCTGTCCTTTTTTTAGGGCTGACTGTAAAACCTTTGCAAACTCATACGAATTTACTTCAGGCCTCATATGTGAACACCTTCTATTGATCATTTGATGAAGAACTAAGCAGTGAATTTACTTTACAGTATATTAATGATTATTTTTATTTGTGACTTGAATAAAGTCTATTTTATAACATTTTAATAAGTAGGTTTCATCCAGTCTTTTTCGGGTAAAT
>NZ_JBALOW010000118.1:0-4895 GCF_036965085.1 Bacillus sp. JJ1532 | reverse complement strand
ATCAATTAATTTATCTTTGAGTTTTCACCCGTTTATGTAATAAAAGTCTAATATTTTTTAAGCCCGATGTTTTTTTAACTTTGTTGTAGCTTTAAATTTTATCATGGACCTAATATGTATCAAACTCCTACTTATTTTTTCAATAATCACGCCCGATTCTGGAAGATTAATTATGTTTCTTATTGAAGATAATCAATCCCACATTAGTTTTAGTAAAAAGCTTCACAACCTTTTGTACCAACCTTTCATTTTAGTTGAATCTCTTACTGTTTAAATTCGACAAAAAAATTTTAGTTAATTCTTTCTTTGTTAAACAAAAAGGGAATGGAGAAAAACATTCCCTTTTTGACTACATGCCAATCATATTTGAGTTTTATTTAGTAAATTTTGGTTTAAGGCCACCTTTATAGGGTTCATGTTCAACGAATACAGTTATGTCCTTGCCGTCTTTATCTTTACCAGTTCTTTTATACGTAAATTTATTATTATTAAGTTCGGTAAGTTCAAGAGCGGCTCCATACTTATTATCTCCAATTGAAACATGGGCTCTTATTTTATTTTCGTGTACAATATCGAAGTAGCCATAATCACCGCGGCTTTTGCCTGTTTCAACATTGAAAAATTCATATTTATTAGTCTTGTCATCAAATTTTGCTAGACTTATAAACATCGAATTATACTTTGTAACGTCATTGCCATCTTCATCTAATACCTTTGTTCCGTTCCAAAGGGTACTACCTAAAATTTTATCTCCATCAACGTCTTTAACAATATCTCCTGTAGTAGTGTCTAACTGCTTGTCCGGATCAGTAAAAGACAGCTCTTTTTCTTTATATGGAACATGTTCAACGAGTACCTCTACATCGTTGCCATTAGCATCTTTCCCCATTCTTTTATAAGTAAAAACATCTTTATTTAGTTCTGTCATGTCAACAACAGCTTGATAATTCATTGATTCTGAAATTAATATCCTCTTCTTCCCATCATTGGTGATAAAGAATGTTCCTTTATCGCCACGACTTTCACCTGTCTTAGCATCAAAAAATTCATATCTTCCTGATTTTACATCATATTTCGCAAGACCAATAAAATTTGAGTTCTCTTTTGTTAAGTCATTATTATCTTTGTCATACACTCTTGTACCTTGCCAATTTGTACTGCTAAGAATGTTAGCTATTTCCTGTCCTTTGGTTAACTTATTTTCCTTTTTAGTCTCTTTAACAGCTTGTTCTTGCTTTTGTTTACTATTATTTTCTTTGGCGTCGGCACTAGCACTGCACCCTGTTAATACTAATGTGAATCCGAGCAGTATTGATGAAATTGCTTTTGCTTTTTTGTTCATTTCTATCGTCTCCTCATTTTATGATTGTAGTGTAATATACATTATTGCCTATTATTTATATTAGTTTTAGGGTTTCGATTGTACTGAGGGGGAGCTTATCAAACTGGCTATTTTGCTCCTGCTTTTAACAAAATTTGTTCAATTTCTTTAAACTCTTTCTCACGTGCATGTTGCAAAGGAGTTATATTATTTCTATCCGGAATGTTCACATCCGCCCCGTGATCGATTAGCAACTGTATGGCTTGCTGTTGTCTTTCACCACCGTTATTTAACACGATTGCTTCCATTAATGCGGTCCAACCGAGATCATTTACATGATTTACATCAATATCAGTCTTTGAGAGAATTTCCTTGATGGCATCTATATGACCATGTTCTGAAGCAGGAATCAATGCAGTTCCTCCATAACGGTTAATCATCGCCGGATCCGCCCCTGCTTCGATCGTAAGCTTAAGAATTTCAACATATCCTTCTGCACCGGCATATAAGAAAGGATTGTTTTTCATGTTATCTTGAATGTTGACGTTAGCCCCCGCTTTAATCAAGACTTTAGCGGTTTCGACATCATTATTATAAGTTGCAATCATAGTAGCAGTTCGTCCTTCTGAGTCCTTTGTATTTATATCCACACCTTCGTCAATCAATCTCTTTATTGTTTCTGTTTCCTTTCGTTCTGCAGCTTGAATTAATTGTTCATTCATATCTATTTCTACCCTTACCTCTTTTTCCTGTTTATTTGGTTCAGCATCATTATCTGAGACACATCCCTGAAGGAGGCCAATACCTCCAATTTGTTATCAACCTCCACATCAAATTCACCTGCCTATCGTTCATTATTATTTTTGGCTATAAACTGTAAATAAAAGACTCAGATCCACTCAATGAACTTAGTTACTACTTCTAGTATGTTAGTGCACAATTATAAACTCCCTCTAAATAAATTCTTAAAAAAAGATAAACTTATTCTTAAAATTTCTTCATGTAAAAAAAAAAAATAACCGTCACTTTTGTGACGGGTCTAAAACACTTTATTTAATTTAAACATTGAATCGATATCCGGCTCCCCAAACGGTTTCCAAGAATTTCGGCAGTGCAGGGTCTCGTTCAATTTTTCCACGTATTTTCCTGATATGAACTGTGACCGTTGAAACATCTGCAGCTGACTCCAGCCCCCAAATCTTTTCATAAAGCTGCTCTTTGCTTAATACTTGGTTTGGGTGCATTACAAAAAATACGAACAAATCAAATTCCTTTGTCGTAAACGGAACTTCTTCTCCGTTAATATTTACTTTGCGTGCTGACTTATCAATGGATATTCCATGGACGAAAATCGTATTTGAATTGGATTGATTCCCTGCTAACCGTTCATAGCGCGCTAAATGTGCTTTCACTCTAGCAACCAGTTCGCTTGGACTAAAAGGCTTAGTAATATAATCGTCTGCTCCTAATCCAAGACCTCGAATTTTATCGTTATCTTCCTTTTTAGCGGATACAAGCAATATAGGAATGTTTTTAACAGCCCGTATTTGTTTGCATATTTCAAATCCATTTAATCCTGGGAGCATAATGTCCAGGATGATTAAATCATAATTTCCTTTAAGCGCATGATGAAGCCCTGCATCACCAGTATGTTGAATATCGACACGAAAATTATTTATTTCTAAATAATCTCTTTGCAATTCTGCAATGCTAATATCATCTTCGATAAGTAATATTTCTTTCACATTTTTTCACCTCTCTTTAGGGAAAAGAATACACTTGTACCTATGCCTATCTCGCTAGAAACCCAGATTTCCCCTCCATGCTCCCCAATAATTTGTTTTGCGATCGCAAGTCCTAAACCACTTCCGCCAGTCTGAGAATTTCTCGATTGTTCCGCACGATAAAAACGATCAAAAATATATGGTAAAGCAGAAGGTTCTATTCCTTGCCCATTATCCGTTACTTGTACAACTACATCATATAATTGTTCATGGAGAGAAATAGAGATGTTCTTTTTGTCTTTGTTCATATATTTCAGACAATTGCTCATTAAGTTGGCTAATACTCGTTTTAATTTCTCCCTATCCGCTGTCACGTAAATAGGTTTATTCAAAAGATGAAACTCAATATGAATACCTTGCTCAAGTAAATCCAGTTTAAGTTCTTCTAAGTAGTCTCTCATATATTTATCAAGTTCGACTGTTTCAAAATTGAATGGTTCCTTTTTTAAATCTAGCTTAGAAAATAAGAACAGCTCATCAATCAATGAATCCATATCTTTTGCTTTTAAGTACACTGTCGATAAATACTTTTCCATTTTTTGAGGAGTATTTGCTACACCATCTTTAATCCCCTCAACATATCCAATAATCGAAGTAATAGGTGTCTTTAAATCATGTGAAATATTAGACAGAAGCTCTTTTCGATTTTCTTCATACTGAAGCTGCAGATTAACGGATTCTTTTAATTTTATTCTCATTTCCTCAAACGCCCTATTTAACTGCCCGATTTCATCATTCGAAATGGCCTTGATTTCAAAATTTAAATCTCCTGATTTTATTCTTTCTGCACCTACTTTAAGAATTGAGATAGGCCTAATAATGCTTCGTGAAACTAAATAGTTCAATACACCAATAATCATAATAAACAGAAACAGCAAAAGTCCGGATAAAATTGGAAACAATTCTCGAATGAGCTCAGCATAGGAACTTGCCTTTCTTAATACGAAAATACTTCCTTCACTTTTATCCGGAAAATAAAAATCAAACTTCACATACGTAAAAAAATTGTCGTTGATTCTAATCGTATCTCGCGTATTGATGTTTGTTTCTTCAAACCCGGGAAGGGATTTAACCAATGCCTGTTTGTCAAGAGCAGGGGAAGCGTACTCGACTTTTGTGCCCTTTCTAACAACAATCTCGATATCCTCCTGCTCAATCCCCTTGATCTCCTTTTCATTTAGGAGCTGTTTAGGATTTTTTTTAGCAAAAAGCTTTAAATCGAGAAACACACTTTCTTCTACTGTTGTCAAAGGTTTTTGTACATACGTTTTTTTGTAAAGATGTTCTATAGATTTTACATCACCTGTAATGGCAAAAATAATTAAAAAACCAGCTGTCAATAATAAAGTGATAGAAAAAAGGATCACCCCAACATAAGACAACAGAAACCTCATTTTAATTGACATCTCTTTCACTCACTCTGTTATAAAATTTTCACTAGATCATTCCTTATTCTTAGCATGCAAGATACTTTTGTAAACCACACTATCCAGATTAAAGAAGCTCATTTTTCTAAAATATTTAAAGAACTATATCACACAAATCTTAAAACTTTCTAAAATATGTATGAAATATTTCTAAACACCTTTTAATAAGTGATGCTTTATTCTGTAGAGTAGTAATTCCCATTGAGTTGTAGATAAACCAACGTGGGGTATCGTCTTGAACTATGAATTTACAACTTTTAGGGAATTTAAATTTAAAAAACCTAATTTCTCAAAATTAATATTGAGAAATTAGGCTTTTTTCGTTGCACTATTAAAGCGCCCTTAATTGAATAACTAAAACAT
>NZ_JBALOW010000117.1:0-3581 GCF_036965085.1 Bacillus sp. JJ1532 | reverse complement strand
AACGTAAGGTATTGAACTATTGGAGCAGGTTTGTTCAATAAGAAATCACAAAAGGAAGAGCATTTACTATAAAAAAAGATTTGACGTATTAATGTCTAATAAAAAAGTAATGCAAAAAATTGAGATGATGCACATTAGTATTATTACACGACAAAAATAAAAATATATGGAGGTTAGTAATGTTATTTATGATATTTGGGGTTATTGCAATAGTAGCAACTTTTATAAATCTTTATATGTGTAAAGTAGGAAAGGATTATAAGCTTGCTATGGCGATGGGATTATCATTTACAGCATTAACACTTTGTGCAGAATACAGTCTTGTATCGGTGTGGGTAGAAGTGGAAGATTGGGCAGCTTTAATGGATGTAGTACCTGGTATGGAAAGGGCATTATGGTTTTTGACAATTGTTTCTATCTTACTAAATATAGCACCTATACTTTTAGAACGAAAAGGTAAGAAATAATGACTTATTGTCACATCATTTATATAATATGCAATTAATGTGTAAGTCTTTATGTATAACTAACGGGTAGCGATAGCTTAACAAAGCTGTCGCTTCTTCTACTATTGAAGCAGTTTACTTGAACAAGGCTATACAAAAAATTCTTACTTTTACGCTCAGTTATTAACATAATGAGCTATCATTAAGAGAAAAAAGGAGAGGGAAAATGGAGAATATAAATCAATTAAAACAAGCTATTTCAAAACTTGATGAACGTGAGGCAAAGGCTCTTCTAAATTTAATATTTATACGTGCTGAACAATATGAAGAAGATGGAATGATTAGAATTCTACAATCAATGAAGAAATCATTGATTAAAGTTTCGAGTAATGAAGAGAAAATAGAACATCGACAAACGGTACATATTGTATTTGGAGATTCGCCCGCAGGTAGCTTAAAATTTGCATTTCGCAATACTCCATACGCAAAAACAGAAGAAATCATTGTATTGCCTCATATTTTATCAGTTGGTCCAATAGAATTACTACATACAAAAAAGGGGATAGAAAATCGTTTTCAATGGTTTAAGGAACACTATCGCGATGACTTCAATGATCTTGAAGAATATAAACAGGGTTTGTTAAAGGCAATAGAGAAAATAAAAGGAATAACACCTTATCAACAGATAATTATTTGGACATGTGAGAACGCCGCTGAGCAAATAGGACTGCGTATTGTCCTTTATTTATTACAGAATAAAGTAAATGAAGTGTTCGAACTCAACACATTTAAAGCATTTCATGAGCTCTATACATACCCTATGCTAGAAGAGGAACAGTATCCTCGTACATCTGGAGAACTAGCTCCAGAAAAACTGCTTCAATTTTATGAGCAATTTGAGCTTAGACCGATGAATTGTGCAAAACGTCATGCTCTTCTTGACGAAGGGCGTAATTTACTGTTGAGTGAAAGTCTTTTGAGAACTTGGGAGAATGAAGAGCTTTGGCATTCAGATGTCGAACGAGATGATGATTCTATAATTCAATGTGCAAAGAAATTACATAAAGAACAAGGTAAGCATGATTATATGAAAGCGGCACGTTTGATTGGTGAAGTTATTGGTCATATGCAGCAATACACTGGAGATCAATGGATAGACTATCGACTCCGTGATTTAATTGCAAAAGAAATATTTGCATATCGAGGGGATTTAAGTGCAATGCGACTATATGAAGTGAAATTGAAAGAAGAGTTACTCCACTAAACTTTGTGAAGGATTGTACTTAAATTAACGGGTGGATAACTAAAAAAGGAGGGGAATCTGGAATGGAATTCAAATTTGGTAACGGTGCTATTGTTCTACCTCCATTACACATTACAATAATCGCAATAATAATTATTTTCTTTTTGTTAAGGTGGAGCAGGCAATTAGAAACACGACGGTTTACAGTATTCTTTTATTTTCTAATTAGCACATATATTGCTCCAATTTATTCCCAAAGTACAAAAGAAGGTGTCTTTCAGTTATGGATACCCTTGGGATTTATAGTAATTTTCTTTTACTTGTTTCGTAGCAAAAGAAACCATCCTTCTAAAATGAAAGCAAGTATTTTAGGACTTTGCATAGCATTATATCGGTTAATTCTTCAATATGTTGGGTAGACGTTGTGAAGAAAACTACTTAGACTATCGGGTGCAATCCTTGGGTAAGGGGGGATGAAATTGGATAGAAAGTTAACCGGATATATTGTAAGTTCTTTCGGATTAGGTATTCTAACAAGTGCAATGATTTACCCTAGGTTAATTGAATAATTCCCTTCATTATTTTTACAATTTTGTATATGCTTGATTTATTGATTAATCTCGTTTACAGGAAAAGGGGGAAGAATACATGTCGATTTACCATAAGGTAATTGGAGAAGGATATCCTATCGTTATGTTGCATGGTTGGACACTTGACCATCAAGTAATGTTACATGCAATGGAACCGTTATTTGAGAAACGAAGCGGATGGAAAAGAATATACATAGATATGCCAGGAATGGGGCAATCCGAGCCACAACCATCTATTCATAACTCTGATGATATGTTAGAAGCAATATTACATCTTTTAGACCAACTTATCCCTGGTGAACCGTTTATTATTTGTGGTAATTCATATGGAGGGTACATTGCGAGAGGTATGGCCAGTTTACGACAGAATACAGTTCGTGGATTACTACTGATTGCGCCAATGACAATACCTGAATTCAATAACAGAGTAGTACCACAGCAGACCATTATAAAAAGAGATAGCAACTTGATATCTCTTTTGTCTCCAGAGGATGCTGAGGAATTTTGCTCAATGGGGGTAGTGCAAGGTCAAACTGAATGGGAGAGGTTTAGAAATGAAATTTTACTTCCTTCTAAACAAACAAATGAAGAATTCCTGAACTACATCCGTCAAAACGGATATGGCTTTACTTTCGATATTTCGTCTAAACTGGAATATCCCACGCTAATTATAACAGGTCACCAAGACCATATAGTCGGATATCACGATGTCTGGCGACTTATTGAGGATTATCCGAGGGCAACTTTTTCAGTTCTTGATATGGCTGGTCACAACCTACAAATCGAACAAACCGATGTATTTAATGCATTAGTTCATAACTGGTTAAACAGACTTGAATCGGAAAATTTTCGACTTGTGTAACTTGTTATAATATTGAGTTCCTTGTTGCACTAACGGGTGCAAGAGTTAAACAAGGTGTTGCAGCGGCAGCATCTTTATTCTTGTTGTGCTAACGAGCAGGTTAGTTCAACAAGAACAATCTAAAATTGGAACTTATAGGCATTTAAATCGTACTAACTTTAAGGGAATAATTAGGGAGGGATTTTATGGTTTTCATTATATTGTTGTACGGAATTATAGTGGGAGTTTTTATTTCAAAGAGAACACTGAAAATGTCTCAAGCAGTAATACCAATGATAGCATTCACAATTCTTTCAAGTGTTGCTTTAGGTCAAAATTACACAACAAGTATAATTTCTGAAGTGAATGATGGTATAGGGATCTCCAATTTTTTAGCTGCATTTTTGTTGCCAGAAGATGGTTGGACAATAGAAATGTTTTCATCAAAATTCGAATTATAT
>NZ_JBALOW010000116.1:0-3754 GCF_036965085.1 Bacillus sp. JJ1532 | reverse complement strand
TCGGCCGCACAACTGCCCCTTTAGTTGAACAAAGAGTAATTACCTGATTATGTGGTTGCTCTCGTTGTATTTTTAAAAATTAATTATTCACTAAAGTTTATATTATTGTCTAGACACCATTCAATCGCAATTTGTTTAAATCGTTCCTCACGATAAGAATACCATTTGTCCTCAATTTCAAAATCAATGATTTTGTCCTTAAACCTCCTAAAAGCACCCTTACCCTTAATCACATTTAATAATATATCTTGTTTTCTTTGATCACTAACAGTTAGGCAAAAGTCTTCCAACATCTCATATTCATTTAGTTCATATTTTGTTGGGAGTTCCTTGTAATTCTCGAAGTTTTCCACTACATCATTAGCAACTTTTCTATCTTCTTGTTCCCAATCTGGTAAATGATCGAATGGTTCTTCATCTTCAGCAGCTCTTAAGTCATCTGAGGTTACTACAATAATTTCGCCAGTTTTAATACTCAGAAATGTCCGAGACTCGTCAAACTGTATCTCCATTTCTTCAATAATAGCTTGAAGCTTTACTTGAATATTCATTATTTTCGGATCACCCTCTATATTTTTTTACTAATGCACCCGTTAGTCAAAATTTTAAGATTAGTTTCCATCAATTAGAATGGTTGTTTCTGCACCACTTTGAACAATTACCACACTCTTCAGGTCTCTTGAAACTTCTTTATTAACCTCAATAACAAATGTTCTTGGTGTTGCATCAGAAGTACAATTACCATCTGGTTGCGATAAAGGCACTGTGATAGCTTTGTTATCTGAGTTTAGTTCAATATTTTTAATCTTATAGGGGCAACTTCCAGACTCCTGAACTCCAATGAAATTAACATCTTTCTCGTTAAAGTCTACATTTGGTGTCTTATTTTCAAATCCATATATGTTCCATGTTTCTTCAAATTCAGATTGATTAACGACTTTTTTTACTAAATACTGAAAATAAGGTGTTGTGTCCCTTTTAAACGCCACCTCATCAAAATCCGTAGGCAAAGATTTTTCACTTGCTATCAAACCAAAGTTAATTTGATTATCTTCTACGTTGTTACTGCAACCGAATACGAATAATAGTGTCAAAAATACAGCAAGAGCAAGAAATGGTTTAATAAACGAAATCTTATCCCTCCTTCATTACCATTATTTTACCACGACCTCCATATCCCTTGTTAAACAAACCTGCTTAGATAGTTGAATACCTTACGTTTCCATTTCTACAATCAAGGCAATAATTCCTCCAATACGAAAAGGAGGAGATATTTTTGTTATTATCAAGAACTTGGGAATTATATGAATCGGATAAAAAGATCGAAGGATTCTCCCCTCACACATTAAAAGCATATAAGCTCAAAACTAAGCTACTTATCCAATACTTTGACGATGTGAATATTGAATCATTGACTCTTGATCGGCTGAAAGAATACTTAGCAAAATCCAGTGAACACCTCAAGCCCTCAAGTCTGGCTCAACGAATTCGATTTATTAAATCGATATTTTGTTGGTCGCACGAAGAAGGGCATATACCGAAAAATCCTGCTGCAAAAATCAAAGAACCTAAACAAGGAAAACGGATTCCTAAATTTTTAACAGAGAGAGAAATAGAACACTTAAGGGAAGCATGTATTACGCCAATGGAAAAGGCATTATTTGAATTTATGTTTTCAACAGGTTGTAGAATAGGGGAAATTGTTTCTCTTGATAAAAATTGTATTAATTGGTCCAATCGTTCAGCCATTGTGCTTGGGAAAGGTGATAAGGAAAGGGAGGTCTACTTTAATATACGGTGTGAAATCTGGCTCAAACGATACTTGGATCTTCGCCAGGATAAAGACACAGCTATTTTTGTTACTGAACGGCACCCACATAGAATGAGTATTGGACAAATGAGATATATCATAAAACGAATATCAAGTCGAGCAGGGATCAACAAAGAAATTCATCCACACCAACTGCGCCACAGCTATGCGACACACCTATTGAACAACGGAGCTCCTATTGATGTTATTCAAAGTTTACTGGGACACGAAAAAAGCGAGACCACTAGGATTTATGCTCAGCTAAGTGGAAGCGTTAGAAGAGAATTTTACAGAAAATATTTTTAATAATGGATGGCAAAAGGCAACGGACACTCCGCTGCCTTTTCACTTTCGCACCCGTTAGTTGAAGTAGAAAAAATAGACCCATATTCAACACTCGCGCCAGTTCTCCTTCACTAAATTTAAAATAGAGACGGTCCATAAAGAAATTAATTCAATTAAGCCATAGCGATTCACTACAACTAGAGCGTCTCATCCAATTTCTGAATCTTTGAGTCGGAAATTAAATAAACATTGCCAAAAACGTCGATTTTGTCTCCTTTTACACGTACAGCGCAATCTTTGTTCGACGCATAAATATTTATTTCTTCCGATAGGGGAGATAGTTCGCTTTGAACCAGTGCAATGTTATTTTCAAGATCAAAATGAGACAGGACGGAAAAATTGTCAAGACCGATTCCGTCGTAAACAGAGCTCATTTCAACTTCATATCCAAAGTTTTTCGAGCATAACCATTTAGCGGACATGTTGATTGCTCCAGCGCTTGTTCCCATCACAACGGCGCTGCTTTTTTTAATCGAATCCGATAATTCATATTCCATCAAAAAACCATTTTGATTAAGAATATTGCCACCCAACAAGAAAATGACGGAAGCATTTTGAATAATCGTTTGGGCATCTCTCTTCTGTACGCGGTAATTAATTAAATGATACTCATCAAACATAATGCAAGCCTGATCGAGCCACGAGCGTTCAGTAGCACCATCATCTTCATAAATAGATGGATTCGAGCTAATCATAGCAAGCGATTTTCTATCAGTTATATCCTCCTGTAACACCCTACCCAGATTCTCTGGAAAAAAATTGTTAAACCAACCTAAATAATAGTGAGTTTTCATAAGTACCCCCTCAGCAAAGTGTAAATAACATTTATTCCTTACGTCACTCATTCTGTTTTCTTGTCACTCTCAATATGCCCGATTGTTAAACACAATTTAAACAACACTCTTCAACTATCCTGCCCGTTAGCACAAGAAGACAGGGATTGCCCGCAGCCATCCCTCTTCTTGAACTCTAGCCCCCGTTAATGCAAGAAGAACAGAGCTTCTATTAGCCAGCTTACCAAACGTGATAAATTGTTTAATTGTTATTCGGCATGGCTGCGGGTTTATTTAATAAACAATGTCGCGTAGGAATGGCATAACAACCCCCATGACAAACAAAGCGATGGCGACGTATAGGATGGTTCCTGCTATTGGTAGAATCCATTTTTGCTTCTTGTATTGGAACCAGTAATTAACTGCCCACATGACGAGCAGAAAACCAATAAGACCGAATTTAAATATGTCAGAGATGGGGTCTTGGGCTGGGCTAATATTTACCACAGAGAAAAACGCGAGAAAACCGATAGCTCCCAATAGGATTAAATTGACAACATGCACGACAATATTATAAGAATTGTTATTCAATAAATCTCCACCCCGATCATTTATAGTTCACAATCTCAATTTATTAATAACATTTTATCAAACTTTTATATAAATTATCGTTCTTTCTTATAGAGAATCAAACGTTATTTCAAAGCCAGATGATAAAACAACGAACAAAACATTAGTAAAGGACCCTCATTATCTACTCCCCTTCTCATCTGAATTAAACAAACAATGCTTCTTCAACTAACCTGCCCCTTTAGCCGCCCATGCA
>NZ_JBALOW010000115.1:0-2347 GCF_036965085.1 Bacillus sp. JJ1532 | reverse complement strand
TCGGCCGCACAACTGCTTCGTTAGTACAATAACTTCTATAAAAGAGCACTTCTCCTTCTTGAAGAAATGCACCCATTAGTTCAATAAGAAATGAGGAGTAAAAGTGCGACGATTAGGGAATGTGATTTATTGCAATATAGCAGTGCCCCTTTTTATTTACATGTCTCACATACCTTAATGGAGAGAGTTTATTTTCGTTTGACATGAAAATTTCCATAGAGTTTTCCTTACTACCTAATATTCGGGTGAAAAAATCAGAGGTTTCACTCATCACATTTGTTACTATTCAGGAGAAAAATTTAAATTATTACCATTTTTCTATAGTAAAACACTTTTGATGAAATACTGGAATAGTTAGGAATTTATTACCTGATTGCATTAAATCCTCAATTATATTTGGCAAAGAGAGAACAGTAGCATCTCTCGGACCACTTCCAAATTTATCACCATCATGTAATAATACGATGCTATCAGTCTTTGTTTTTTTTAGAACACGTCTTTCAATCTTTTTTGCACTTGTTAAAGACCAGTCCCTACTATTTACATTCCATAATACTGATTTCAAACCCGAATCATGAATAATTCTAAGGGATTGATCATCTATCTTACCATACGGCGCACGAAAGATTATCGGTTCTTTGCCGATTATTTTTTTTATTTCCAAGTTGTTTTTTTTGATCTGGCTTGATAACTCTTTTGCAGATAAATCGGTGATTTTTGGATGATTCCAAGTATGATTTCCTATAACATGCTTTTCGTTATTTATCCGCTTAACGATTTCAGGATATTTTATTACTGCCTTACCTACAACAAAAAAAGTTGCTTTAATATTATAGGTTCCCAAGATGTCAAGAATCTGATTTGTGTATGGAGATGGTCCATCATCAAAGGTAAGTGAGACGAATTTAGATTTACTAATTGCCATTATCAATACACTCGCTTTGTTAACAATAATATCTATCATATGTTTGTTTATCCTTTTTGAAACCTTATTTATCACAACCTCAATCCTGGAGATTTTTCCTTGCTCAACTAACCTCCATTAGTTGAAGTGCAAACCTTCACAATATCTATTGTGTTTCAAACACAATTATCCAATTTCCAATACGGGGGCTGTTCAACAATCTGGCCCTATAATAAAAATATGCGATGTTCCTTTTACAGAAAAGCACTGGAATGCTGAATATGGAAAAATTAAAAAGATTTATTATTAGTTATTGTGCTAACGCACCCGTTAGTTCAAGAAAGAAGATATTCTTTTTCTATAAATTAATTTGGATTGTTTTCTAATAAAAATTCAATCAATTCCTCTTCACTATTAGTTTTAAATACAACATCCTTTACATCAAATACAATAAATGTTGGTGTTTCTTCTAACTCTAAGAATTTATATGAATTGGCTGTATCCTCTAAAGAAGTTCTTCCATGTATTTTTTTGACATTCTTTATACCATTTTTCGTCTTCCACTCATTATCAAGATTGTATATTCCAGTATCGTCAACAACTAATAGGGAATATTTGCTTTCATCATTTGAGAACAATGGATGTATCGGCTCTGTTTCAGATCTGTTTGAGCAGCCTACTAATATTACAAAAAAACAAAACAATAAAAGTACCTTCTGCAAAATGTACCACCTCCACTGAAATCTTAACATGAATACTTGTAATTTTCAGTCATTTTAAATTAACTCTTATTAAAGTAACCTGCATGTTAGTGAAAAAGCGACCGTCCCTGTTGAACAATCTGACCCGTTAGCCATCCATGAAGCGCAAAAATTAGCGCTTCACCACAGAGAATGAAAATGGATTCCCCTGTCTAATGAACACTCAGAAGGCCCAGCCTTTTTTTAAAAAGCGTTTTACTGGGTCAATTTTGTTATGCTTTTTTCTGGGTTTTGAGCTTTTTAAGTTTTCATGGGAGTTGAACAAGAAAAAAGCGATTCCATTTTAGGAATCGTACGTCTGGATTGTCTAATTAGATTGTGATTTTCTTAGCATTGCCCCGTTTGCAACAATTCCGATAAACCCAGTAACTGCGAAAAAACATGCTACAAACATAGGTGCTGAAGAAAGTGATTCAGTAAGTATTCTAAACATACCAAAAGCAAAAACAAGCAAACTACATATTAGTGTAATAATTAAACGAGTTTTATTTTTCACTTTTTAGACCTCCTAACAAGAACAGTTTTACAATCCATCTAATAATTCCAATCACCAGAATGAGGACCCCATTAGCTAAGGTTATAAGTCCTAAGAATGCTCCACCATATCCTGCACCTTCTCCTGTTCCTCCTGAACTCCAATCATAAAAATGAAGAAATAATGCACCACTTGAAAAACCAATCA
>NZ_JBALOW010000114.1:0-52027 GCF_036965085.1 Bacillus sp. JJ1532 | reverse complement strand
TAATAGAAGAAAGCGCCTACATTATTTAGATAAAAAAATCCTACTTATAACTATAGGATTAAAAGGGAGGAATATTCATGGAATACACGGTTGAAAAATTGGTTATTAATTATAAAACACTTGAAGAGTTTAAAAAATTTAAAGAATATGGCTTACAAGAGCTTTCTATGCTTGAAGATCTGGAAGCAAATATAATTGAGAACGATAGTAAGTCACCGTTTTACGGAATTTATTTTGGGGATAAGTTAGTTGCAAGAATGAGCCTTTATCAAGTTGAAAAAAACTTTGACAGATATTTCGAACCTGCTCAAGATTACTTAGAATTATGGAAATTAGAAGTAATCCCTGACTATCAAAATAAAGGCTATGGAACTGCACTTGTTGAATATTCGAAAAGTTTAGGTCTGCCAATTAAGACAAATCCAAGAGTAAAGTCAGCTGAGTTTTGGCAAAAGATGGGCTTTTCTTCTGTTCATTATGACATGGAAAGAGATCGTGGAGAAAACCCTCTAGTATGGTTTCCAGAAGGGGTTAAAGAGCAGACTCATTAATTAGGGATGCTTAAAGCTCCAATGACCTTGACAGTGAAATAGAATATGCAAAACGGACATATGTACGAAGCGGACAAAAATTGTCCGCTTTTATTTTTTCAGATTAAATTTTTTGCTGACTATCTTCATTTTTGATTGCAACCATTTTTCTTGCTCTTTCCATAATTTCAATTAATGACTTGTATTCCTTTTCAATTGAGTTTAATTCTTTGATTAAACGTTCGTTTTCTGATGCAAGATAATACAGCTGCTTTTCAAGCTGTTGAATTCTTGCTTCATTTGTTTTAATATCTTCACTTTGTGAACTGGACTCTTCAGCTTTGTGATAAAGGTTTTTTAAGTAGCTGATCAAATCTTCAAATTCCAACGGTTTTTCATTTCCATGTGAATTTTCTGCAAGAACTTCAAGATTATCCGCTACGTGGTCATTTTCTTGTAACTTTTCTGCCTCTTCAGCTTGAGGGTTGTGTTTTCTTTCCTTCCGCTGTTTTTTGGCTAGCTCAATACCAGATTTATATTGTTTTCTTACAAATGAATTCCAGCGAAATCCGCAAGCTGCTGCTGTCCTTGATAGTTTTTTCCCTACTTTTTCAAAAGCCTGAAGCTGTGTACCACCTTCTCTAATATGGCGAAGCACCAATTCAGCAAGAAGTAAATCTTCATCGTGAGTCCAAGCATCTTGTCGAGTTGAAGACATCAGAATATCCCTCCTAGTGTTTTTTATTTATACATATGCTTATGCTAGAAAAGATAGACTGATATCCTAAATGATTATCTATAAAGAATGTAGAAAAACCTTATTTTTTCTCCAAAAACTTGGCTACTTGCTGATGATGTGCGTCACTCTCCCATAATTTCGCACATCTCCTTACCTCTTCCTTCACTCTCTCTTGAAGCCCGGACTCATTCCATTTATTAATAAACATTGTTTTATAGGCTTTTAACACATCTGACTCTAAACAAAGTATATTTTTTAAGTATTTTCGGGCGCTTTCTAGAATATCCCCCTCGACAATAGATTGAACAAACCCTAGTTCTTTTAATTGTTCTGCTTCATAAGTGTGAGCTTCCATTAGCATTTTCATCGCATTCGCAGGCAAAAGTCTTTCAGATAGAAAGGTTCCGCCTCCCCAGCCAGTAGTAATAGCCAAAGAACCTTGGATAAATCCAGCCTTAACATGCTTACTTGCAATACGAAAATCACAGGCTGAAGCTAGCTCACAGCCTCCTCCAACGGCAGTTCCGTTCAGCAGGGCAATTGTAGGCTTTGGCAACAGCAAAAGCTTGACTAGTAAATCGGACATTCTACTAAGCATCACATAGGCTTCCTCCTCTGTTCTTAAACGATGGAAATCGGATAAATCCCCACCAGAACAAAACGCCTTTCCCCCTTGACCTGTTATTGCCAGAACCTTAATATCATCTTCATTAGCTAGAGACAGGGCTTCTTCTAAACCGTCCATAATTTCATAACTGATTGCATTTCTTTTATCTGGTCTGTTAATCGTAAACACTAATAATCCATCTGCATGCTTTTCCAATATGTATGAGTCCATGAGATCCCCCATCAGCATTTATATTGTTCTTTCTCCTTCTAATAGTAGCTCAAAACGATAAAAGCACAAGAACATTATGTTCTTGTGCTTTTATCTGATTGGAAATTAGTTGTTAACAACTTCTTTTCCTTTGTATGTTCCGCAAGCCTTACATACGCGGTGAGCAAGTTTCATTTCACCACAGTTTGGGCATTCTACCATACCAGGTACCTGTAATTTAAAATGGGTACGACGTTTTCTTTTCGCAGTTTTAGAAGTTCTTCTAAAAGGTACAGCCATTAGTCCCACCTCCTTAAAGAGATTTAGAGAGTGTAGTTTTCCTCCAATTATGAATCGGAAGAAGGATCACTATGATCAAAAAAATGAGCAAGTCCAGCAAGACGAGGATCTATTTTATCCTTTTTATCTTGCTCCTGAATGACCTCCCAATCCTTTCCAGACTGAGGAGCTCCTTCTTCACTGCTATCTTCGCAGAATACTTGCATTGGAACCTCGAGTAACAGGATCTCATGAATGACCGGCATTAGGTCAATCACATCACCTATTACTTGGTGAACTTCCTCATCGGTTTCATAATCTAAACCTTTTAAGAGAAAAGTTTCAGTTGTTTCTACATTAATTGGATAGCTTACGTCAACTAACGTACGAGAACAAGGAAGAATTATTTTCCCTTCCATTTTTAAATGGAAGGATACCTTTGCAGAATCAATATCCGCTCGGCCAGTGACCCTCATCGGTGATGCATCTCTAATTGTCGGATCAATGTTTTTAATCTCGTCAACTTCAACTAATTCATCAATGAGCAATTCCTTGCTTCGATATTTTTGTAACTGACTTAATGTCCATTTCATATAAATCACCCCAAGGCAACAAAGGTAATTATAGCTTTCAAATAATTATTTGTCAATAAAAAATCTTTACAGTATAATGTGTTCATTATCAGATTATTTAAACCCTTTGTCCTTTCTGCTTTTTTATTATCCTTCACCTCCCCACTCTCTTTTAAACTAATGTAAGGAGACAAAATGAAAATGAATGCTGTTGGCGTAATTGTAGAATATAATCCTTTTCATAATGGACATGCTTTTCATCTGCAGGAAGCAAAAAAACTTGCAGATGCTGAAGTTGTTATTGCGGTGATGAGCGGTAATTTTCTTCAAAGAGGCGAACCCTCCCTAGTATCAAAATGGAAGCGCACAGAGATGGCATTAAAGGCCGGAGCTGATATTGTTTTTGAACTGCCATATTCCTTTGCTACACAGCAGGCTAATTCATTTGCAAGCGGCGCAGTTTCCATTCTCGAAGCTTCAGGATGTCATTCCCTTTGCTTTGGAAGTGAATCAGGAGATATCGAAAGCTTTTACCGGACTATCACCTTCCTTGAAACAAATAATGAACATTATCAAAGACAAGTGAAATATTATTTAGAACGAGGAAATAGTTATCCGAAGGCAACTTCTTTATCTTTCCATGATCTATCCCCACATAAAGAGTTGCTTGATATGTCAAAACCTAATAATATATTGGGTTTTCAATATATAAAGGCTGTTCAAAAACAAGGTGCTTCTATTCAGCCTTTGACAGTGTCTAGGAAGAGTGCAGATTATCATGATCCTCATTTTTCTTCTGAAACGATTGCTAGTGCAACAAGCATTAGAAAAGCCTTATTCTCAGAGGAAGGTAATATGGCTGACCTTAAACAATACATGCCTAAAACATCCTATCAAGCACTACTTGATTATAGACAGGAATTCGGGCTTTTTCATCAATGGGAGACCTATTGGCCGTATTTAAAATATAGAATTCTGCATTCCACTTTGAAGGAATTAAGCTTTATTTATGAAGTGGAAGAAGGTCTAGAAAATCGTCTTGCTGACGCTGTACTCGTATCGAATAGTTTTAATGAGTTTATGAAAAAAATAAAAACGAAGAGGTATACGTGGACAAGGCTTCAAAGGGCATGTTTACATATTTTAACAAATACAAGAAAGAATGAAATGAATAATCAAGCTGAAAAAGCAGAATATTTGCGTCTATTAGGAATGACTTCTAAAGGGAGACAGTATTTAAACAAGAAAAAATCACGGCTGCAGCTGCCTTTAATTTCAAAAATTTCCTCAGTGCACAATAATCAACTAGCACTTGATATTAAAGCTTCCCGGATTTATTCAATGGGTGCCTTAGGAAATGCCCAGCAGCGCCTGTTGGAAATGGAATTTAAACAGCCGCCGCTTTTCCTGGAATAACAAAAATTCAACATCAAAAATAGCGGTTTATGCCGCTATTTTGATTTTAGTTTATATAAATAATCAATGGCTTCATCAAATGTATCAACGGGAACAACTTTCATTTTTGAACCAATATCCTTCGCCGTCTTTACTGCCGCATTATAATTAGAATCTTGTGCTCCACCTTCTTTTGGAGCAAAGAAAATTTCTGCACCAGCTTTATCAGCAGCAACAATTTTTAGCTCAATTCCCCCAATTCTCCCTATCACTCCTTTTGAGTTAATCGTTCCAGTTCCGGCAATTTTATATCCTCTCGTATAATCTTCTTCCACTAACTGATTATATATTTCCAACGAGAACATAAAGCCTGCGGAAGGTCCGCCAATATCCTCGCTGTTTATCGTTACATTTGGCTTTACCTCAATTTCCTTATCATCCACTAAGGCAATCCCAACACCAGCTTTTCCAGTCTCTTGAAGTTTTTGTAACGCAATCTTGATCTCACTTATTTTATTTTGGCGTTCAAATGTAAACTCTACTTCGTCACCTTCATTTTTTCCGGAAATATAAGTAATAAATTGATCTGAGGATTCAAATTCCTTCCCATCAACTTTAAAGATGCGGTCACCTGCTTTCAGTTTTCCATCAGCAGGCATACCAGGCTTCACATTCAAGACAAAAATGCCATGATACTTATAATGAATGGGAATTTTCGCTTTCTTGTATGCCGTTTCAATGGCTGACTGTTTAGAAGAAGACATTAAATGAAGCTGCCGAACATTATATTCTTCATCCGTTTCGTTTTCCCTCCTGATTTCATCAATTTGATATAGTTCATGATATGGGTTTAGCTTTGCAATGGCATATGAATATATATTTGCTTTCCCCATCCTCACAGTCGTCAGCATGAAGCTTCCTGCTTCCTCGTATCCGTTTTCGACTTGAATGATTGGTCCAAGTTCTTTTGCTAAGCCTGGCTTAGACACATAGTACGGTAAGGAATAAAAAGAACTTAATATTAGAATGATTGCTGCGGTCATGAAGGAACGTATAATGTATTTATTTCTCATTCACTTGCAGGCTCCTTCCACTGGTTGATTACTTCTTTAATTTGTTTAATTTGCTTTCTCGTTTCTTCTTCCCCAATTCGAATGATATCTTCAATATTTGTAAATGCTCTTGAACTATACATTTCAACCCGTGGCTTAATCATAAAATCCGAAACAATTTCCCGATGAGTGACTAATTCCATCTGCAAAATATCCAAACTCTGCATAATTACATCGTAAATGGATGTAATTTCAGCATTTGTTTTGACATGTGATACATCTATCGCAATGACAATATCTGCACCCATTTCCTTTACAACAGATACGGGGACACGGTCAACAACCCCGCCATCTACAAGGAGACGACCGTTAAGTTTTTCAGGAACAAATATCCCAGGAATTGATATACTGGCACGAACTGCATCAGCAATGGGACCTTTTTCAAAGATCACCTTTTCCCCAGTCATTAAATCTGTTGCAACTACCTTAACCGGCAGCTCTAATTGCTCTAAATGTTTGCCGTGAGTAAAAATACGTATAAGCTCCTTCACTTTTTTCCCTGCAATAAAACCCATTTTCGGAACAGTAAAATCCAGATAATATTTACGTTTAAAAGCTTTAGCTAATTTATATAAGCGGTTAATATCCAATCCGGCCCCGTAAAAACATCCAACCATCGCGCCCATACTGCTCCCAGCTATAAAATCAATCGGAATTCCTTCTTCCTTCAATACCTTAATAGCTCCTAAATGTGCAAACCCTCTAGCTCCTCCTGATCCAAGTGCCAATCCAATTTTCGGCCTTTCCAAAAAGATTCCTCCTTCGAGGCTATTTTTCTTTGTGTTATGAGCTGTATGCCTAAATGTGAGGTAATTAATGATTCATGTTCAATCTTATGGTCTATTTTACTGTTCTATGAGTATATTGATTTATAGAGGACAAGGCTTATTTGAAGTAACAGTCAGTTCAACTTTTGAGGGAGGCTCTGCCTAGTGTTACGTTCTAAAATAAAAACAATCATTCTTGCCTTATCCGTAACGATGATGGCCATATCACTTATATCTTTTCCTCAAGAGTCTGTAGATGCTTCCATAAGGGGCTTGAACATGTGGTGGGAAATCGTATTTCCTTCCCTTTTACCTTTTTTTATTGTTTCTGAAATGCTTATAGGGTTTGGAGTAGTCAGGTTCATTGGTGTACTCCTTGAGCCGCTTATGCGCCCATTATTCAAGGTTCCTGGTGTTGGCGGGTTTGTTTGGGCAATGGGCATGGCATCCGGGTTTCCTGCAGGTGCAAAATTAACTGCACGACTAAGACAAGAAGGTCAAATATCCAAAACTGAAGCTGAACGATTAGTTTCCTTCACTAATTGTTCCAATCCATTGTTTATTTTCGGTGCTGTGTCTGTCGGTTTTTTCCATAATGCAAAGCTTGGTGTAATCCTTGCATTAGCTCATTATTTAGGCAATATTACAGTTGGACTTTCAATGAGATTTTATGGCCGTAAAAACGAAGCGACTAACGAGAAGAAACAAAGAAAGCCCTCTATTAGATATGCATTATCCGTCCTTCATCGTACGAGAATTAATGATAATCGGCCGATTGGCAAGCTACTTGGCGATGCAGTCATGTCGTCTATTCGAACATTATTAATGATTGGCGGATTTATTATTCTTTTTTCTGTCATTAATAAATTACTTTACCATCTTGGAATTACCGCCTTTTTAGCTGGCGGATTAGAATTTATCCTGTCAGCATTTAGTCTTCCAGTTGAATTAAGCACTCCATTTATTTCGGGTATTTTTGAAATCACTCTTGGGAGTCAGTTGACCAGCCAAGTTCAGGAAGCAACTCTAATGCATCATGCAATCATTACAAGCTTTATTTTAGCATTCAGCGGCTTTAGTGTTCAGGCGCAAGTCGCAAGTATACTAGCACAGACTGATATTGATTTTAAGCCGTTCTTCATTGCACGGATATTTCATGGTTTTTTTGCTGCTTTATATGCAGCCCTTCTCTGGAATCCTGTATATGAGCGTTTTTACAATACTGAACAGCCTTCGAATGCAGTGCCAGTTGCCTTTTTGGGTGAAGGCTCCTGGATGCATAAATGGTTTACAAGTCTTTCGGAAGCCGGTCCTCTTATCACGATCTTCGCATTGCTATGTTACACAATATTACTTGCAAGAAGATTAGGAAGATAGCTTTAATGTAATGTAAATTAACGAGCACGAAATGTGCTCGTTTGTTTTATTTATTAAATTTATCCTTAAGTGCTTCTTCTACAGCAGGGGGAACAAGCTCAGAAACCTTTCCATTATATTTGGCAACTTCCTTTACAATACTAGAGCTTAAAAAAGAATATTGATTGTTTGTCATGATGAAAAAGGTTTCAATTTTATCATTTAGTACACGGTTCATGGAAGTGATCTGCATCTCATATTCAAAATCCGAAACTGCACGCAGACCGCGAATAATAGCGCTTGCATTTACCATATTCGCATAATCCACAAGCAAGCCCTGAAAGGCAGAAACCGTCACATTTGGTATCTCCTTAGTCACTTCCTTTATTAACTTTAACCTTTCATCAACAGTAAATAATGGATTTTTCGAAGAGTTATTTAATACAACAACATGAATTTGATCAAATACTTTTGCTCCTCTTTTAATAATATCCAGATGTCCATAAGTAATTGGATCAAAACTACCAGGGCAAACAGCAATACCGCCCATAATTATCCCCCTCGTATATTTATATCGGCATATGATAGATTGTTATCGCAATCATACCGTATTTTTCATATTTTCGCTTTTCAAGTCTTCCAACAGTGTCAGGTAATTGAATATCAGAGCCATGCTCACATACAATGGTTCCGCCTTCAACAAGCACATTTTCTGTATTAATTATTTCCATCAGTTTTAAAAGCTGCTGTTTTTTATAAGGAGGATCCATAAAGATAATATCAAAAGATAATTCTCTTTTTATAACTGCCTTCAAAGCTCTTTCCGCTTCATTTCGATAAATTTCTGCTCTGTCCTCAAAATCACATGTATTCACATTTTCGTGAATAGTCTGAATCGCTTTCCCATCCTTGTCTACAAAAATCGCCTTCTCAATGCCACGGCTTAAAGCTTCTATGCCAAGCCCCCCGCTCCCGGCGAATAAGTCAAGGACAGTTCCCCCATTAAAATAAGGTCCAATCATATTAAACATGGCTTCCTTCACTTTATCAGTTGTTGGTCTTGTTGAACTTCCAGGTACGGCCTTTAGTGCCTTTCCTTTTCTAGTTCCTGAAACTACTCTCATTATTCATTATCACCACTAATCATTACTCTGTCTATTTTTTCCTTCCTATCCTATCATAATTATTATCTGTCGCCAACATGTTATTCGATTCATCCCACCAAGGTGTAAAAAAATGATGATTGATCCATTTAATGGACCACTGGAAAAAAATATCCCTAATAGTGTATATCCAGAGCTATTGTGGAAATAATGTAATTAACAACATCTATTCGAGGATGTTGTTGCCAACCGCGGAGAAGACTTACGTTTCCCCATAAGTTCTTCCTCCGGTTTCTCCTCTCCCTTTGCCTTCTATCCTTAATGAGGATATAGAAGGACCCTGCAGAATTTCTGCAGGGTTTTTTATTTTTTCCAAACCTGTTATCTTAATAAGAAAAAATAATTTCATCATCCTCTTCTTCAATCGTAACCTTAAACAATGTTTCAATCCATTGCCCGCTCATATATATATTTCCATTAATGACCGCTAATGGTCTTTCTAATAAACCATAATCATCTTCGTTATATATAAAAATATTTCTGTTTAGAAAAAAACGGTATGTATTTGACCCTTTCTTTAGAAGAATAGTTTCCTTATCAGTAAGAACTTCTGCTTCATAATCTAATGCTATCATTGTATTAATAAAAGGAAACATACTATTTCCTTCTTCAAAAATAACCTCTAATCCTTCATTAGCAGTACCATTTACAACAACTTTTCGAGAATCGTAAAAATAAAGAGGAACAAGAGAGTCGACTTTCCCTTCATTCAATGTGAAAAATCGGGTACTTAAACCTCGGATTTCAGAAACAAAGTTATCTAAATTTTGTAAGGTTAAAGGTTTAGAACTACTATTAATAGCAGTAAAGAAATCCCCTATTTCCTCTTCTGTCAGCTTATTCTTCATTTCAAGTAAAACTTGATTGCCCTTTGCAGTGCCCGCTTGTAAATTAGCCGAATAGGAAGTAAGAACATCAATGACCCAATTTTCTTCATTTGGGAGATTTTTTAATTTTTTCTCATAAAAATAGTTAAATATTTTCCGTTTAAAAGCATCTTCTTTAATATCTGGTTTTGAAATTAAAAGACCTTTGCTAGACTGTTCATTAATTTGATTCGTAAAAATGACAGATATGTAAGGAAAATCTTTTAGACTTTGAATCTCCTTAATAATAGTATTGTTAATTTCTTGATTGCTAAAATAAGTAACCAGCCCATTTTTGCTTTCTGTAGCTAGGAGAGGTTCAGACTGCCAATAAACAGCAGGAGCGCTTCCGATTCCCTCAAAATAATAATAATCAATTAAATCCATTTCTTTGAATCCCTTCAGCATTGCCCCTGCTGCCCATGTACCGCCTTTTTTAACAGAATCAACAATAATAATAGATGATCTTGTTACAGCAACCTCAGACAAAGATGTGGTCCAATCTTCAAGTAAAAAGGCCTTACTATCCTTTGTAATCGGGATTATATATTCAAATACGAGCTGATTCTGTTCAGGGATTAAAATTAATGCCTGATCCTCCTTTGATTCGCAAGGTTTATTATTAATATTGATACATGACCAGCGAAAAAGGCTTTCAGGCTTTTCAACCTTATATTCATTCCCGGCTGTAAGTCCTGTTATCTTTTGTGTGATAGACAGCTCATTTGCGTTCGATTTAACAGTTATTTCTTGGACTGCTCTCTCAAAAGTTTCATTTGTGAATTCGTTTTGCTTTGAATATGCCTTCCATTGCCAAAACAACATACCTCCGATAACTGTTGTTAACACGATAGAAATTAGAACAAATGTTTTCCACATACTAATCCCCTTCACTAACTTTCCTAATAATAACCATAGCAAATCCGAGTGCATCAGTACATGAATTTTGTATAAATATGACGAAAAAATAGTTTTTTTCTTCGATCTGTTTATTTAGGTTAAAACAGTTAATAGCATGTAATGGAAAAATTGAAAAAGGCAAGGACTAATGCCCTCACCTTTTATATGCCCATCTTATAATCGTATTCCTTTGCTTTATCTGGCTTTGAATTCTCAAATTCCAACTTCAAGAAAGGTTTATACGATGGTTCAACCTTTTTTACAAATGAAAAAGCACTTATTTTTGCCATTATTTCCTCTGTTTCGTCAAGATTACAATATAACACTACATATTTTAATCTTTTAGAAACATAATGAACATTTCCGAATCTTCTTAACATTTTTGCCTGTTTTAAAGAATAAAGCCAGACAATAATCCCTTGCCGCTGACCCAGCATAATTTCTTCCCCTTCAAAAACAACTATTTTCATAAGTCTAGCACAAAAAAACATGATCTTTCAATGGGCTTGAATAGGAATACAAAATCTTTGCCATATTTGCTAAATGACTGTAATAAAAAAGAAAAACGGCATCGGAGTAATCCAATGCCGTATGTACATTAAGAGCAGCCACAGCTTCCTCCCGATCCGCAGCCTCCGCCACAGCTAGACATGCTGTCAAAAAAGGGATTTCCGGTTGGGACTTTTATCTGTTCGGAAACGGCATGTCCTATTATTACACTTACGTCATCTAGAATAAATTGAAGGTCATTTTCAGCCTTCCTAAACTCAGAAACATGTTCATCCATATCCATCTCTCTTTTTAATTCCCGGATCGATTTCATGACAGATTTATATTCAGGATGATACTTTCCAAATCGCTGAACTTCTTCGTAATGCTCTTTCATATTTACAAACTCACGAATTTTTCTTTGTGTTTCCTTGCTTGTCTTTAATCTATATAAACATTGACGGTACCTTTCCGCCTCCACTGAATGAATGATCATAAAAGCAATTTGTTCGGCAGACTCAAGAATTTCTACTCTTTCAGTTGTAGCAAGCATCAGTTCACCTCCGTTTCATATTTTACCACGAAACAGCGGAAATCAAAAGTTATGGGATTGTTACATAAAACTCCTTTTTCATGATTGGCTTCTTATGATTATCCTTCACTACCTCTAACTTTATTCGGTGTGTACCTGTAGGTACTCCCTTAACGATAAAAGCTGCTGATGAAATTTTCTCTTTCTTTTTCCCATCTACATATAAAATAATCGAGCCTTTATTTGCATTGTTTGATTCCCTAAAAGTAATACCTGGAACTACACATTCAATAAAGATATTTTTTCCTTTCACCTGATGGTTAACATAAAATAAATCCTTATTGCTTGTAGTTAAAGCTAACACAGGGACATCATGATTAAAATTAGATATGTTAACTGGCTGAATCTTTAACTTTGTTTCTGGCTTTGGCTTGTCATTTTGGCAACCAGCTAATCCCACGAATAAACATAGTATATATAAATAAATAAATCGTTTCACTTCGAGTAACACCCCTTTATTAAAAAAGCCTTTCATATGGAATTATTGTTTGCTTCATTAGCTATTTTTACTCTTTCCTGTCATGTCTTTTTATAAAGAAAACTCGCTGATTGGCGAGCCTTGAAAAGGTGAAGACAGATGCGTAGTTGCACTTATACTTAATTCCTAAAATTGGCAACTACGTTGAATCAACTTATGCGCTGACAATTTATACTTTCTTAACGTACAAAAATAAAAAGCTCTCTCAGTTTTACGAGAAAGCTTTCTTTAAGTTTGTGATTTCATTGCTTGGAACATACTCATCATCATAGAGGCCATTTGTACACTATTTGTAAATTTTTCAACTTGATGCGGGATTGTTCTTTGATAATAATGTAATGCGGCTATTTCAAGTGCTTGGATATCATTAGGATTACGTGATAATCGCCTATACCATAAAGGCTGCTCTCTCAAAAACCTTTGTAAATCCTTATTTTGACTGACATGCTCCATAACCTCTTTTCTCATCTCGGACCCCTTTTACCTAGTCTTTTTTAAACTTAAATGGGTTTGGAGGCGGTTGATTTGAATTGGTCAATTTATTCTGTGGGCTGCCTCCCTGAAATTGTGATAGAACACCTTGAACTGCTGCTAATGCCTGATTAAGATTTTGAATATACCCTTGTACCTGGTTTGAATCCATTTTCTTCAATGAGCCTACCATTTGGGACATCCAATCAGATTTTTTTTCTTCTGTTGTGCTTTTCACTTTCTCTTCTGATCGCACATTTTCCCATTTCGGATCATCTTCACCCAATAAATACCAGTCTTCATATAACTCCTGCCAAGTTTTATTTCCTTTTCGAACTTCTTGAACAATTTTTGGATTTCTTTTCACGAATTCTTTGAATTTTTCAACGGAAGGGTGGAGCTTTTTTTTAGTCATTTGCCTCATTCACCTCGGTTTGTTACAAATGCCTATCTTATTTTATGTTAGATTGAATAAAAGGTGAAAGGACAATTTAAAAATCAAAATATTCAACTTCAGACAAAAATGATAATATGTATACAGAATATAATGCTTGAAAGGTGAATATGAAATGAAAAACCAAGTAAGAGAGATTGTAGAAGACTGCTTAGAAAATATAACACCAGATGAATTAAATATTCTAACGGATTTATTGCGCGGTTTTCAAAAGAAACAACAGAAAATAAACAACTCATATGTTGACGGTTTAATACATATGGAAAAAACGGTGACGAACGAGCTTTGCGAAATAACTGTCCCAATTAGCCCTCTTCTATATAATTCATTTGGGATCGTACATGGTGGAATTACAGCCACTATTATCGATACGGCAATGGGAACATTGGCAAATTCATTATTGCCAGATGGCTATGGTGCTGTAACAACCCAATTGAATATTCATTATTTAGCTGTCGGTAAAGGGGATTATCTTCAGTGCAAAGCTCATCTTGATCATAAAGGCACGAAAACAATGGTTTTGTCAGCATATGTATATCGATCAGACGGCAAGAAAATTGCACATGCTACCGGAAGTTTTTTTATTATACGAAATAAATAAACAGGTGGTGTTCTAATGGTTACTGCCATTGTTATTCCAATTATTTGTATTTATTTTTACTGGCTAACAAAAAAGGAATTACGTGAAAGTAACGAAAAGTGGCTTAAGTTAAAAAATGTCCCTGAAGAAGCAATCATTTCGGGAACCATCGTCAATTTGAATGAAAGCAAACAAAGATTTTCTTATTACCGCTATGTTTATGTAATGGATATAAAAATTAAATCAGACCATTCTTATTGGGATGTTAAAAGAATGATTCCAATTGATAAAGAGTCGATCATTCCCCAACTCAATAAAGGCGAAATGATTCGAGTGTTCGGTAACTGGAAGGAAGATTATTTTCTCGTAAGTAGAATTGAACAATTAGGTTGAATCGTTTTTCAATTTATTCAATGGAATAAAAAGAGCTTGTTCATTCGGAACAAGCTCTTTCTAATAATATAAAATTATGATTGCTTATTCCTGCCATTTCTCAATAAAGTTTTGCGTATAATGCTTTTTATAAACGCCTACTCCCAAGTGGGTAAACTGTTCATTTAATAAACTTTCACGATGTCCCTTACTATTTAGCCAGCCTTCTACAGCAGCGGGTGCATCCATATAATTAGCAGCAATATTCTCCCCTGCTATTTGATAAAAGACATTTCCTGCTTCCAAACGATCTGTCAAATCCCCAAATTCCTCTGAAATATGGGAAAACTGCTGACTTTCATACATATCCTTACTATGTGCAAGTGCTACCTCAGCCGTTTGTTCATCCCATTCCAATGGTTCCAATTCATTACGTACTCGAAATACATTAGTAATATCAAAAACCTGTCTTTCTTTCCCTCTCTCCACTGCTTCCTCATTTATGTTCGTTTCCTGAAATCCCTCAAGCAGTTCTCCTCTATAGACCATTTCGTATGGATGCTGTTTTATCAAAGTTTCAGTATCTAGTAGGCGAATGCTGGAAAGAGTGCCGCTAAATTTGTCCAAATAAAGCTGTGCATAAACATTTCCAATCATAATTAGCGGACGCGTATTCAAATCATCTTCAGAGAGTTCAAATTTATAAGAACTATTATTATATTCAAGACTAATATTTGTATCAAACACTGTAGAGGAATAAAGTTCTGCCACTGGCTGTCCAATTTTGAATGGCGGGATTTGAATGTCTGTACCAGTTGCAAAAATAGTAACTATTACATCATCTTTGATGCCAGCCTGAATATATTTATGATAATTAATAGGGTAAATCCACCAATCAAACCCATACAATGATGGATCAATTCTTGCAGGCTTGCCCAGCTTATTAATAATATTACTGGTGGGCTTTCCCATTAAACTAACTAGCCCTTCGTTTGGCATCTTAAGAACGGAGGTATTTTCAGAACCTATTTCTCCTAAATCATGATCAACTTTTGGCTGGGTACTAACTTCATTTAATAAAATATCATTATTAGGAACTGTATCATTATTTAAGTAAAGTCCTACTGCAAGAAGAATGGAAATAATAATTAAAATCCTAATTAAGGTCCTCAGAGGCTTGCCTCCTTCCTGTATTTTATATTATATATATATGATAACTCTCAATTATTAGTATAACATCATTTACATTCTTTTTAATATAAAGGGCAGAAAATTCTAATAAATTTCACGAATTTTGGATAATAATTCTCTGTCCTTATATATAAAATACTTTGCTTTTGTCGTCATTCATTTCCTAGTTGTTACTATATTAAAAAAGAACACCCTAATAAGGTGTTCCATGCTTTAATGCTGAATTTCATTGCTTGCTTCGGAAATTTCAGTAAGGGCTTCCCCTGCCTTTTGGTCAGTTAAATGGTGCACAGCAAAATCACCTAAAGAAACAATTCCAACTAATTTGTTTCCTTCAACTACAGGTAATCGTCTAATTTGGTGCTTTGCCATTAAACTAGCTGCCTCATGAGCATCCATATCTTTTGTAACAGTTATTAAGTCTTTACTCATGATTTTTTCAACCTTTGAAGATGGCGGATTTTTCTCAGCCACACACCGTAATACGATATCCCGGTCAGTGATCATCCCAACAAGTTTTTCATTATCAACAATTGGAATTGCACCAACATTTAATTCCTTCATTTTAACAGCGACTTCAAATACATTGTCTAACAATGAACAACTATCAACTTTATCAGTCATAATATCACGGATCTTCTCCATCTAACTTCCTCCTTCTACTCTTTGAATAATTAGTACTGTCCAATAATGGCCATGAAGACCACCTTCTGCATGACCAACACCTATATGGGTAGACAGTTTATCTAATAGCTTTGACTGGTTAACGGAAGAATTCATCCATAGTGTGAAAATCTTTTCTGGTGAACTATATCCTGCACCAATACTTTCTTGGACCTTTTCAAATGGAATTTGAAAGGCTTTTAACATATTTGAAGAATCTCCATAGCTTGGTGAAATATGCGACACATATTCTTTTTCCATCATATCCAGAGCTTTTCTTCTCGCTGCTTTAGTCAAGTTATAATCAACTATTAAGGGCTTCAGTCCTGCATTTGCCCTCTTCGTGTTTGTAAGCTCCAAAAGACTTCTTTCGGAAGAAGATAATGAGATCCTCTTTTCTATTCTCTTTAGGTCCGGAATTGTTATTATTTGTCCTGGAAAAATTAAATGCGGATTTGATACTTGTGGGTTGCTTTGAATGATTGTTTTAAGCTCAATTCCATTAATTAAAGCAATTTTCCAAAGGGTATCCCCACGATTAACTACATATTGTGTTTCTGCCTCAGCATTGCCCATAGGAGCATAATAAAGGAATAGACATAGGCAAATAAAATATTTAATGATCCTCTTCATTCATAACCTCCTTCTCTTTCAATCATTATGTTCTCCAAAACTGCAGGAAAAATTTCCTGTTTAGTCATTGTAAATGCAAAATAGTGAATAAAAGATGAATTTCATTTGTTTTCTTCATGTATACATTGCATCTTCTAGCTATTTCTACTATTATAAGATTTGGATAGTAATTGTTGTTAATTTTGACTTAATATTAGCTATAGTCAGCTAATAATGGATTGTTTTAGGAGGGATACATATGAAGTTTGAAAATACGGGGATTGAAAAAAAGAAAGCGGACCTAGTTCGCTTAGATGAAGTCATGAATTCAAAAGGTCTTGTCCGTGAGGGTCAATGGGACTATGAAAGGGTCACATATGATCGTAGATTTGATTTAAAAGAAGGAACCTTCTATTTACGTGTATTTGGTCAAGCAGTTGAAGGGGATGTTGACACTTTCAAAGCCGTTATTCAATTAAAGACACCAGTGCTGGGTAAATATTATTATCCTCACGGTGTTGAATATGGCGAAGATGAGGTTTTCCCTAAGTCACTCGTAAATCAATGTGAAAAAATCCTTAGTGAACTTAATTCAGAGATAGAAAAGTTTGCAAAATAATGAAAAACGGACTCATGGCAACCATGTGTCCGTTTTTCATTATCTACAAAAATTGTTATCAAAAACCTAGAATGGCTTTAATAGCAGAGGTTGTTTCGCCTCCATGATAAATAACATATAATAACAAGTAAACGGCAACACCGGTAATGGCAGTAAAAAACCATACGATACTAGTAACCGGTCCTAGCCTTCTATGTTTACTCAACTTATTTTTGTAACCAGTATAAAGAGTTACAATGCCTAATACAGCGCCTATAGTCGCGAGAGTTATGTGGAAAATTAGGAATATAGTATAATATATCTTTATTTCGTCAGGTCCACCGAAGGCAGTATTTCCAATAAATATTGTTCTGCTAGCATAAATAATAAAAAATATTATTGCGAATACTGCGGCTAACATCATCGTCTTTTTATGGCTTTCTATTTTTCTTTGACGGATCTGCGCCCATCCGATTGCAACTGCAATGGCACTCAAAACAATAAATGTCGTGCTTATTGTTGGTAAAATTGGCAGTGAATAATTCATAATAACTTCCTTTCTATTCTCCCTATTCTCATCCACCTAAATTTAAGAAAGTCTCTTAATAATAAGAATGGTTCACAACGTTAATTCTATTAAAGTTCTGCTCCATAATCAACAAACATAGACCCCTTTTCGCAAAAGTTCCTAATTTGTTCAAATATTATATAGAGTAGCGTGATTATTTATACAGACATATTAAAAAACCTCATCCAAATAGATGAGGCACAAATCATTCAATGATGTGAGGGTTAAGGGAATGCTGTTTTTCAAGTTCGGTTTCTTCTTGCTCTTTACGATACCAGCTAAAGAAAATTTGCGCTAACGCCACACCGTAAACAACTTCTTGAATGATTTTCATAATAATCCCGCCTAGCTGCTGATCGTTTAATAAGGTCATGGAACTAAACATCTCTGGCCCGCTTAAAGTTAAGCCTGCCAGTGTGGAAGCAGGTACACAAAGCTCTAATGATTTCGCCCAAGCATCTGGATCAGAAAAAGAAGAGTATAATGGAGTATCAGCAAAAATGATCAAAGCACATGCTGGTAATAATAAGGCACTGCCTGCGAATATATATCCTACTTTCTTAAGGCCGCTTAAAGATTGACGATCTTCAAGTTTATTGTCAATTGGCCACCAAAAAATGATCCCCATAACAAACAATAAACTAGTATAGGCTGCGTGAAGCCAAAAACTTGTTTTAACTAAATCAAACACTAGAGGAATATGATAGATGGAGAATATCCCATTAAATAATAATAGGGCTACAACAGGCTTTGTCAGAAATGTAAAAACATTTTTTAATGCTGATCTTTTAAACAAATAACGCCAAATCCAGGCTGGTACTCCCAAAATAATAAATTGTGGGATAACTAGGCAAAGGATTGCCATCTGAATCATATGTGCATAAAACATAAGATGACCCATTAAATCAATTGGAGAGCCTTTTATTATATATAAAAGGACAATAGCTATAGAAAAGTGAATAGCTTGGCCTATCCTTAACGGTTCGCTGTCAGCAAATTTCTTTCTAAATTTAATTGTTACTAAAAAATAACCAACTAGCACAAGTGCTAAAAAAATAAAATAGTATGGGCTCCATAATGCTCGAAAACCAAATATTTGTATCGCCACTGCATAATCACCCCTTCGAAAGAAGTCCTAATATTAGTACTATTTCGTTAACATAAAAAGAAAACCGGCTGACAGCCGATTTCCCTTCTATTTATTACCACCAAATAATTGTCGTATAGCAAAGAATTGTTACAAAAGCAATAAGCATACCAGAATACATAAACAATTTTGGTGCTTCATGACCTTCATTGCTCATATGCATGAAGTAATATAACTGGAAAATTACTTGAACACATGCAAGGATTAAAATGAAAGGAACAATAAACCATCCAGAAAATCCTTCATACCCAACCGCCACGAAGGCAACGAGCGTTAAGAAAATCATTAATGAGAAAGATATAATATGATGCTTCATTTCTTCAGCACTTTTTCTGCGGCGATATTCAATGTCTACTCGAGGGTTGCCTGAGTTTAATTGTTCATTTGTCATCAGTTTATCCCACCATTCCCATTAAATATACAACTGTAAAAATAAATACCCAAACTACATCAATGAAGTGCCAGTATAAACTAGCTACATAAAACTTTGGTGCATTGTAAAGGTTTAATCCACGTTTGCTGTTACGGATCATTAATGAAATAATCCAACCTAATCCAAAGGCAACGTGAGCTCCGTGGAACCCTACTAATGTATAGAATGCTGATCCGAACGCACTGCTTGTAAATTTATGATCAAATTCATGAACATAATGATTAAATTCATAAATCTCTAATCCTAAGAATGCAAAGCCAAGCAATACTGTAATGCCAAGCCATAATTGCATTTTCTTAAAATTAAAGTTTTTCATATGGTACATTGCATAAACACTTGTTAATGAACTAGTCAATAGAATCATTGTCATCGCAAAAACAAGTGGAATCTCAAATAGATCCTTTGCTAATTTCATATCACTGCTAGGGACTGAATCTTTTAATGCAAGATATGTTGCAAAGAGGGAGGCGAAGAGAACAGTCTCTCCACCTAGGAATAACCAAAAACCTAAAAACTTATTTTTCCCCTCGAGGGTTTGCAGTTCAGGCGAAGCAGGCCATTTTTCAACCGTCATTTTTTCTTCTGCGTGCATTATGCCTTAACCCCCTTATTATCGTCATCCATATCATCCATTAAATCTTCTTTATGAATATGGTACCCATGATCATCTTTTATAGAACGTGTTAGCATCGAACCAAAAGTAATCACTAAACCAAGAATTAATACTGGAATACCCCACGTATTTCCTTCATCACCATGATACATTGCACCAAATGCGGCAATGAATAAGCCTAGTGAGATAACGAAAGGAATAAATGAATTATTCGGCATATGAATATCACCTAGCGGCTCAGCAGGCACCATGCCTTTTTTGCCTTCCATTTTCTCGATCCAGTATGCATCTAGACCACGTACTAGTGGAAGTTGCTTAAAGTTATAGAATGGAGGCGGAGATGAAATTGCCCACTCAAGTGTTCGGCCGTCACCCCAAGGATCATTGCCAACCTTAACATTTTTCACACTTGTCATAACAATGTTGATTAGCATAATTACAACTGCTACAGCCATAAAGAATGCCCCAATTGTACTTACAAAGTTTCCAGTTTCAAGACCTTGACCTGGAAGGAATGTGAAAATGCGTCGTGGCATTCCCCATAATCCTAAGAAATGCTGGATAAAGAATGTTAAATGGAAACCAATAAAGAATAATACGAATGTAATTTTTCCAAGGAATTCATTTAGCATTGTACCAAACATTTTAGGCCAGTAAAAATGTGTTCCCGCAAGCAAAGCAAACACAACCCCACCTACAATTACATAGTGGAAGTGAGCAACAACGAAATAAGTATCATGATACTGATAATCCGCTGCGGCAGCACCAAGCATTACCCCAGTTACCCCACCCATTAAGAAGGAAGGAATAAATGCCACGGCATACAGCATTGGTGTTGTAAATGAAATACTTCCACCCCAAAGCGTAAACAACCAGTTGAAAATTTTAATTCCTGTCGGTACTGCAATTGCCATTGTAGCTACGGCAAAGATCGCATTAGCAATTGGGCCTAAACCTGTTGTAAACATATGGTGAGCCCAAACCATGAATCCTAAGAAACCGATTAGTACGGTTGCGAATACCATTGAAGAGTATCCGAAAAGACGCTTTCTTGCGAATACTGCCATAATCTCAGAAAAAATACCAAATGCCGGTAAAATTAAGATATAAACTTCAGGATGTCCGAATATCCAGAAGAAGTGCTCCCAAATGATTGTATTTCCACCCATTGAAGCATCAAAGAAATTCGAACCGAACATTCGGTCAAACATTAGTAAAAAGATACTTACTGTTAATGGAGGGAATGCAAATAGAATTAACGATGAAGCAACAAAAGTCGTCCATGTAAACATTGGCATACGCATATAAGTCATTCCCGGTGCACGCATATTAATAATGGTTACAAGGAAGTTAATTCCACCCATTAACGTACCAAAACCTGAAATTTGCAATCCAAGTACATAGAAGTCTATTCCATGTCCTTCAGATGCAAGCGATAAGGATGCATAGGAAGTCCATCCAGCATCAGGAGCTCCTCCTAAAAACCATGAAAGGTTTAAGAATACTCCCCCAAAGAAGAATAACCAAAATCCTAAAGAATTAAGGAAAGGGAATGCTACGTCACGGGCTCCAATTTGGAGTGGCATGACGGCATTCATAAATCCTAATAACAATGGCATCGCGGCGAGAAATATCATCGTTGTTCCGTGCATTGTTAGCATTTCATTAAATAATCCAGCACTGACAAAATCATTATTTGGTTTTATTAGCTGAATACGGATAATCATAGCTTCTATTCCACCGAGAAGGAAGAAGAATCCGCCAGCAAAAAGATAAAGGTGTGCAATTTTCTTATGGTCTACAGTTGTTAGATAATCCCAAAGAACCGCACCAAAACCTTTCTTTTGAGCAATGGTACTCACAATTTTACCTCCCTTTAGCAATTACACTATTTCCCCTGAACTTTTAATCCCATCAAATATTCAGTTAAGGCATTTAATTCATCATCTGTTAATTCACCATTAGGACCAGAACCAGTATACGTACCAGTCATTTTATTAGCTGGCTTATATTTTTCAGGATCAGCTAACCAATTCTTTAAGTCCTCTTCTGTATGATCCAAGATGCCGGCAATCTTCTCACGCTCACCAAAGTTTGTTAAGTTTGGTGCTAGTCTTGCTGCCTCTGGAGTTGTGTTTGCAGGAGTTACTGCATGACATCCGATACAGCTTTGATTAAAGATTTCCTGCCCTTGCTGTGCAGAAGCAGTAGTAGCCTTAATTGGCTCTTTAACACTTTGCATATCACTTACCCATTGGTCGAATTCAGCCCGTGGAACTGCTTTCACTTTAAAATCCATTAGAGCATGTGACGGACCACAAAGCTCAGCACATTTCCCGTAGAATACATTATTGACGTCCGATGATTTTTCATCATTAAATTCCAGCCAGAATTTATTCACGTTATCCGTGTTAGTATCTAACTTTCCACCAACAGCTGGAATCCAGAATGAATGCTTAACATCTGAAGCGATTAGGTTAAAGTAGACCCTTTCATCGGTTGGTACAACAAGATCTTGGCTTGTAATAATTTCTTCGTTTGGATATTCAAATTCCCACCAATATAAATTGGCGCGTACATTTACTACAAGAGCATCTGTTTTGCCATCTTCATTTTTCTTTTCCATAGGAGACACATCAGCTAATTTAAAAGTAGCTGAAACTGTTGGAACAGCTAAAACAAGAACAAGTAAAATCGGAATGACTGTCCAGATAATTTCTAATGCGTGACTTCCTTCTACTTGCTTTGGAATTTTTTCGTCCTTACGACGGAATTTCACCAAAACGATAATGAAAATCACTGCTACAATTGCAATTACCCCTACCATAATTGCAGTACTTAGCACCATCAAATCATATTGTTCTTGTGCAACCTCACCTGCAGGCTGTAAAGTAGATAAATTCGCATTACCACATGCAGATAGTATGAGCGCCAGAATCGCGAACAACGAAGCCAGACGCCATTTTGCAAGCCTTTTCATAGCTTAATCAAACCCCTCTTTCGTATAATTTCTGTTTGAAATGTTTGATCGAAAAAATTATATATAAATTCTTTCTAAGATATAGGAAAAGAAAGAATTTCCTAACAAAGATTATTATGTAGTATGCCTAAATAAAGGAAACTAATATTATGATATCTGTTTTTTTTTGATAGGGTTGGAGCACAAGCAATAAAAAAAAGCCATGTAGTCCCCCCCTAAAACTATTTTATATTAATGTGATAATAACCATAGCTACAAACATAATTGTCAGATATTGTAGTGAATATACAAACATTAAAGTAGCCCATTTTATATCGTCTTTAAACTTTCTTGCATAAATCCCTGTTGCAATCCAGCCTATGTTCAAAATTGTTGCGAGAACCAGAAAAGGAATTCCTAATTCTGGAAGCAAAAACGGAAGAGGCAATAACCCTGCCACCCATAAGTAAATAGAGGTTTTTGTTCTTTTAAATCCTTTAACAACAGGAAGCATTGGTACATTAGCAGCACGATATTCTTCACACCTTCTCATAGCAAGCGCATAAAAATGAGGAGGCTGCCAAAAAAACATAATTAAGAATAATCCCCATGCCATAATGTCAAGATTAGCATCAACTGCAGCCCAGCCGATAAGCGGAGGTGCTGCACCAGAAATACTTCCTATAATAGTGTTAGAAACGTATCTCCGTTTTGACCAGATTGTATATAGAACAATATAGCTAAATACTCCTACTAAACCGAGCAAAGCGGCAGTTACAGTAGTGAGCAGAAGCAATCCTGTACCAATTCCGATTAACAAAAAGCTTAATATCGCCACTCTGGCTGGTGAAACCCTTCCAGTTACGGTTGGCCTATTCTTCGTTCTTTCCATATAAGGATCTATATCTCGATCAATATAATTATTTAGGGCACAGGAGCCAGCTATAATTAGTGATGATCCTATTACAGTATAGAGAACAATATCCAAATTATTCAAAAAGCCTTTTCCTGTAAAGTGAAGTGCAAGCCATAAACCAGTGAAGGTTGTTATTAGATTCGAGTTTACAATTCCTATCTTAATCAGTGATAAAAAATCCTTCCAAACTGTTGTCCTTGGCACTTCATTCTCTAGGCTCCCACTGCTGTTTTCTAAACGAGCATTAACAAAGGCCCTCGAGTTAGACATATTTTTTCCTCCTTTATCCCTTATCACAAATACGACAATGATACTACAACTACTATAAAGCATTCTAGCTGACAATGCTATATTTGCAATAAAAAACGAAGAGCATTTCCAATATGATGACAACCTCAATAGTTTTCTACTATTGTAATTGTAATAATACTGTTAATTAAATATCATGAAAAAGACATCTTCCTCTGTATATTAAATCACACTTCAATGGTTTTTTGTGAATAATTTTCGAATAAATTATGAATAATTTGTGTCTTTGTGTTTTTTCGCTTAAATAATTGTTGCTTTTCTGCCATAATATAAATGGCGTGTAAAAATACAATAGTACCTTTCATTAAATATAAACGAAGAATTAATAATGTACATAACGTTTTTAATATAAAGACAGTGAATACTAATTAATTAATTGTAAAACAAGTATAAATGCTGTAGTATTCGATAGGGTTGTACTCATTTCTATTTCTCTTCTATACTATTTATAAATATAAGATAGAAGTGGAAAAATACTTTCTAATTTTATTATGCTGATTATATTAGTCAATTACCTCCTATTACAAATTAAAGAATTATTTAGAAGAGGGTGTAGCACTTTGCAACGATCACTTAAATGGTTCGCCGTTTTAACAACAATTGGGATGCTGTTAGTCCTTTTAGGCGGAGCTCTTGTTACAAAAACAGATTCCGGCATGGGGTGCGGAGATTCTTGGCCGCTCTGTCATGGTGAAATTCTTCCAAAGAATATAACACCTGAATTAATTATCGAGCTTGCCCATAGGGTAGTCTCGGGTGGTGTAGGGATCATGGTTCTAATCCTTTCTGTTTGGACATGGCGCGCTATTGGCCATATTCGTGAAACTAAATTTCTATCTATTACTTCTTTCTTTTTTCTAGTCCTTCAAGGATTAATTGGAGCTGCCGCTGTTAAATGGGGACAATCTGATTTTGTTCTTGCCTTGCATTTTGGTATTTCATTAATTTCCTTTTCAACGGTTCTGCTGCTCACACTTCTCATTTTTGAAGTTGATAAAAAGTTTGAAGCCGAAAAGATTGTCCTCGACAATAGAATGAAGAAGCATATAATTGGCGTTACAATATACAGCTATATTGTCGTTTATACAGGAGCCCTTGTCAGACACGTTAATGCAAGTTTAGTGTGCAGAGATTGGCCGCTCTGCATTAACAACTCCTTTTCCTTACCTACAAATATGTATGAATGGGTACAAATGGGGCATCGTGCCGCAGCTGGAATCATATTTTTATGGATTGCCTATATTACCTATATTGCTGTTAAACATTATAAAGATCAAAAAGTGGTTTACTGGGGCTGGATTATTTCCTTTATTCTAGTGTCTTTACAAGTGATTGCAGGTGCCTTAGTTGTATTATCGAAATTAAATTTATATATAGCATTGGCACACGCCTTCTTTATTTCTTGTTTATTTGGTGTTTTAAGTTACTTTATTCTTCTTTCCTCACGCAGCAAGAGAAACGCCCTTTCACTTGAGAAAGTAAAGGAAGATAATAAGCTCCCTTCAGCACCGCCAGTTACAGTACAATAAAGAACAAAAAGGAAGAGTTGCAGTTCATTTCAACTGCAACTCTTCCTTTTTTATTTTGAAATTTCGATTAGCAGATCCCCTGTTTGAATGGCTTCCCCGTTTGAAACATAAATATCTTCAATTACTCCAGAAAACGGAGCTTGTACGGTTGTTTCCATTTTCATTGCTTCTGTAATCATTAAATGATCGCCTTTTTCAACCTTTTCGCCCTTTTTAACTAAAACCTTAATAACCGTTCCTGGCATCGATGCCCCAATATGGCTTTCATTATGTGGATCTGCCATTATTTTTGACACTACTGTTGCTTTAATACTTTCATCCTTAATAACAACTTCACGAGCTTGCCCATTCAATTCAAAATAGACAATTCTTGTTCCATCAGCTTGTGGCTGACCGACTGAAATAAGCTTTACAATTAATGTTTTTCCAGTCTCTATTTCTATCTCAATCTCTTCACCTAACCTCATTCCAAATAAAAAGGTTGGAGTATCAAGGACAGAGACATCCGAAAATTTCTCTACTATTTTAGTATAATCAATAAAAACCTTTGGGTAGAGGGCATATGCAAGCATGTCAAAGCTTGTCACTTGTCTGCCAAGCTCTTTGAAGAGCTTTTCTCTCAATGCTTCGAAGTCAACATCTTCTAATAGCTCCCCAGGACGAACTGTAATTGGCTCTTTATTTTTCAAGACTACCTTTTGAAGTTCTTTTGGAAATCCGCCATATGGCTGCCCAAGATATCCTTCAAATAGCTCAACAACTGAGTCTGGAAAATCTAAAGTCATCCCTTTATTAATAACATCTTCTTCTGTTAATTGATTTTGAACCATATATAATGCCATATCCCCAACTACCTTAGAAGATGGTGTAACCTTTACAATATCACCAAACATAAGGTTTACACGGGAATACATTTCCTTAACTTCATCCCATTTTTCCCCAAGCCCCACACCTTTAGCTTGCTGCTGAAGATTACTATACTGACCACCCGGCATTTCATGCTTATAGATTTCTGTATGTGGAGAAATCATACCGCTTTCGAAATCTCGATAGTATTTTCTTACATCTTCCCAATAGTAAGATAATTGTTCTAAAGCATCGATATTAATATTTGGTTTTCGGTCAGTACCCTCTAATGCATAATATAAGGAATTGGCACTAGGCTGCGAGGTTAATCCCGCCATTGAACTAACAGCAACATCAACGATATCAACTCCAGCTTCAATTGCTTTTGCGTACATAAATATTCCATTTCCACTTGTATCATGTGTATGAAGATGAATTGGAATATTGACCGTATCTTTTAATTCAGAAATTAACTGGTAGGCTGCCTGCGGTTTTAATAAGCCGGCCATATCCTTAAGGCCTAAAATATGCGCACCTTGATTCTCAAGTTCTTTAGCTAACTCTTTATAATAATTAATATGATATTTCGATCTTGAAGGGTCGGTAATATCACCAGTATAACAAATAGCAGCTTCAGCAATTTTCCCATTCTGGCGTACAGCATCAATCGCTACTTCCATCCCTTTGATCCAGTTAAGGCTATCGAAAATTCTGAATACATCGATTCCAGCTTGTGATGACTTTTCAACAAATTCACGTATAACATTGTCTGGATAATTCGCATAGCCAACAGCATTAGAACCCCGTAAAAGCATTTGGAATAAGATATTTGGTATTTTCTCTCTTAACGTCAGCAATCTTTCCCAAGGATCTTCTTTCAAGAAGCGGTAGGCGACATCAAATGTAGCTCCTCCCCACATTTCAGAAGAAAACAGACCTGGCAATAATTTTGCTGTTGGTTCAGCTATCTGTTTAATATCATTTGTTCGAACACGGGTGGCTAATAATGATTGATGAGCATCACGGAATGTTGTATCAGTAAGAAGTACTTCCTTCTGTTCTTTTATCCATTTAACAAGACCATTAGCTCCATGTTGTTCTAAAATTTGTTTCGTTCCTTGCTTGTATTGCAATTCGCTGCTTAATGTCGGTATTCTTGGCTGATCAAATACTGGCCGCTTTCTTTTTTCAATACCAGGGAAACCATTCACTGTAACGTTCGCAATATATGAGAGCATTTTTGTTCCACGATCTTTTCGTTTTGGGAACAAGAATAACTCTGGAGTTTTGTCAATAAAGGAAGTGTTGTACTCCCCTTTAATAAACTTTTCATGTTTTACTACATTCTCTAAGAATGGAATATTTGTTTTGATTCCGCGGATTCTAAACTCCTGAAGATTCCGAACCATTTTTGCAGCAGCTTGTTCAAAAGTCATTGCCTGTGTTGATAATTTAACAAGCAATGAGTCATAGTAAGGTGTAATAACCGCACCTTGAAACCCATTACCCGCATCAAGCCGAACTCCAAAGCCACCGCCAGATCGGTAAGCCATAATCTTTCCAGTATCAGGCATAAAATTATTCAATGGATCTTCTGTTGTTACACGAGATTGAATGGCATACCCATTCACATGAATATTTTCCTGTGTTGGAACTCCAACTACTCCACTATGAAGAGAATGGCCCGCTGCAACAAAAATTTGGGTTTGAACAATATCAATCCCTGTAACCATTTCAGTAATTGTATGCTCAACTTGGACACGCGGATTCACTTCGATAAAGAAAAATTCATCACCAGATACTAAAAATTCAACTGTACCTGCATTAATATAGTCAACCTTTTTCATCAATCTCAATGCAGCTTCACAAATCTCATCTCTTAGTTTAGGAGAAAGAGATACACATGGGGCAACTTCAACTACTTTTTGGTGACGGCGTTGTACGGAGCAATCCCTTTCATATAAATGAACGATATTTCCGTGCTTATCTCCAATGATTTGAACCTCGATATGCTTCGGTTTATCAATAAATTTCTCAACATAAACCTCATCATTGCCAAATGCAGCTTTAGCTTCTGATTTTGCACGTTCGTATGATTCCTTAACTTCCTCAAGATTATTAACAATTCTCATCCCTCTGCCGCCGCCGCCGAGAGAAGCTTTAATAATAATTGGGAATCCATAATTCTTTCCAAAGCTTATTACTTCATCTAAACCGTTTACTGGGCCATCACTGCCTGGGATAACAGGGATTTCTGCAAGCTGTGCTTGTGTTCTAGCTTTAACCTTATCTCCAAACATATCCAAGTGACGAGATTCCGGGCCAATAAAGATGATCCCTTCTTCCTCACAACGTATAGCAAAATGGATATTTTCGGACAAAAATCCGTAACCCGGGTGAATAGCATCTACATCACTATTTTTAGCAATTTCAATAATTCCATCAATGTCTAAATAGGCATCGATCGGTTTTTTTCCTTCTCCTATTAAATAGGCTTCATCTGCCTTATATCGATGATAGGATCCAGAATCCTCTTTCGAATATATAGCTACTGTCCGGATATTTAATTCAGTACATGCTCTAAATACCCGAATAGCAATCTCACCTCTGTTAGCCACTAACACTTTGTTGATACGTTGGTTCAAGAGAAACACCTCATCTTTACTTTTTGATTTTTCTGGAAATTGAAGCTGTGCTACGGCTGTTGTATAGCCGTTAGCCGTAATTTATTAACAAGTGCAGATATACTGACACTTATTTACGATATTGATAGACCCGATTTAGAACATTTCTTTTTTGCCCCTGCTGCTCTTTCTCTGCAGTCCCTTTATACTTTTGTTCATAAGTAACAAACATCGAAATATTGACAAGAATCCCCATTGCCATAGAAAGCTGTAAAATGGATGATCCTCCGTAGCTTATGAAAGGCAACGGAACACCTGTTAAAGGAATAACGCCTGAGATTCCAGCGAGATTAACAAAAGATTGAATACCTATCATACTAGAAATCCCAATTGCTAGTAAACTGCCAAAAGGATCCATACATTTTAGCCCTATATACAACCCTCGAAGAACTAAATATCCAATAAGAAGTAATACAAAGCAAACACCAAAAACACCAAGCTCTTCAGCAATAACCGCCATAATAAAGTCAGTATGGGATTCAGGTAAATATCCTAGCTTTTGAATACTTTGGCCTAGTCCTAAACCTTTTAGTCCACCAGCACCGAGTGCTAAATATGAATTAACCAAATGGTAGCCAAAATCGGTTTGAAATGGGTCTTGAAATGCTTCTATACGCCCCATACGTACCTTTGTAAAAATCTTATCCTTCATGATAAGTACGAGAGGCGCTACAATTAGGATGCCAATAGTACCAAGTTTAAGGACATTTTTATAGCTCATACCTGAAGAAAAAATGATAACCACAGCAATAGCAAAAATGATAGCAGCAGTTCCAAAGTCAGGCTGAATTGCTACAAATAAACAAGCAAGAAACAAATAAGCAAGCGGGGGGACTACTCCCTTATTAAACTCGTTTATATAAGATTGTTTCTTTGCATATACAGCAGATAAATAAATAATAACTGTGAGTTTAACAAATTCAGAAGGCTGAATACTTCTGCTGCCAAACTTAAACCAGCTCTGAGCATTATTGGTAGCATGTCCAAAAAGATAGATTGCAAATAAGCCAGCTAATGAAAGAAAAACCATTGGTACGAGAATTTTATTGCTTAACATTGCTTTATACGGAAAAATAGCCATAAACATAAATGCAATTGCTGATAAAATAAGATGAAGCTTTTGCTTATCATAAAAATAATCGCTTGGATACCCCCAGCGCTGTACAGCTGTAACCATACTTGCACTATAAATCATGATCAGGCCAAAAACCGATAATAGTATAACAGCAATAACCAAAGTATAATCATATGATTTTAAGATTTTTTTTAACATTCGACCTCTTCCCTTATCTTCTATGTAGAGTAATTTATTCAATTAAAGCATTAAAACATCCTGCATCGAAGAAAAGTTGTTATAAATGTAACACACTATTTACGAAAAATCTATAATTATGTCATACTAATTAAATTATTTTTTACATTTTTTATATCTTTTCAGTCATACTCAAGATGTTTGAGTTATACTAATTTAATTATAAAAAAACTCAAACAATCCATTTAGAATGTTTGAGTTTTTCTACTGTCCAGCTTCAGCGCCTACCCCCGATGTACAGGACGTACAAGTGTCGACAACGCGAAAGGACGTCGCGTTTCTTTTTATTTTCTTACAGAGGCATCGTGCAGAATAGATAGTTCCTTTTCTAATTCAGCCATAATTGCCTTTCCATCTTTTTCTTCAATGAGGCCAAGACGGACCGCAAAATCTATTTCCCGAGACAACCCAAACATTTGCGTATCAAGCACCTCTTCATATAAAGGGCATTGAGGCATGGTAAGATTGTCCATCTGCACTTTAATTAATTTCAATATTTTATCTGCGTCAGCCTTTAATAGGGCATTTGCTCTTTCCTTATGGTCAATAATCATTTCTGAAGCCAACTTTCAATCCCCCATTTCCGAGCGATTATCTTATCTATAAATTTTATACTTTAGATGAGAAAAAAGCAAGAATAATAAGGATTGAATCCCTTTAAAATATACTAAAATCATAACGCAGAGCAAGTTCCTCTAACAACTTTATACCTGCTATGCTGTTCCCTTTTTCATCGAGTGAAGGACCGAATATACCGATCCCGAACTTATCGGGAACGACAGCGAGAATGCCTCCAGAAACACCGCTCTTCGCTGGTATTCCTACTTTAATAGCAAATTCTCCTGAAGCATTGTACATCCCGCAAGTGACCATAAACGTTTTACAAATCCTTGCAATTTCCAAAGGCAAAAGCCTTTCACCTGTTTCAGGGTCAATTCCATTTAAAGCAAAAACCGCTCCTATCTTCGCTAATTCAAAGCAATTCATTTCGATGGCACATTGTTTCGTATAAAGCATCATTAATTCTTCGATATCTCCTTCTATCACTTTATGCTGCTTCATAAAATAGCATAATGATCGATTAAGCCATGCGGTTTCAAGCTCAGAGGCAGCCACTTCCTTGTCATATGTCAGATCCTTCTTGATTCCTAAACATTGTACAAATTGAAGGATTCGCCCCCATCTTTCAGCTTCATTATTCCCTTTTATCATATTTGTAACAGCAAGTGCCCCGGCATTGATCATCGGATTTAAAGGCTTTGATGGAATAGAGGTTTCAAGCTTCGAAATAGAATTAAAAGGATCTCCAGTCGGCTCCATTCCAACTCTGTCAAACACATAATCAACACCCCTGTCTTGTAAGGCAAGTGCTAATACAAGGACTTTAGAGATGCTTTGTAATGTGAATTTTTTCGTGTAAGTACCCGCATAGAGACATTCATTATTACTTTTATAGATGGCAACAGATAAATCACTTTTGTTTGCCTTGGCAAGCGCTGGAATATAATCTGCTACCTTTCCTTCCTCTGTTATTGAATAAACGTCATTTACAATCATTTGTAAGTCTTCATTTGTTTGACATACCAACGGAACTTCCCCCAAACATCGCTAAATATTTTGGTTGATACTGGAATTTCCATTTTATCATTTGAACGAATGTATGACAATTCCATCAATAATCTGTATACTTACCTTTGTAAATAAGTTTTTTGCCTTTTTAGGAGGAATTTTAATGGAAAATATTATTTCATTAAGCGGGAAAGTTAAATATTCGATTACACTTGATCCAGGGGTTTGGATATTCGATGATCGCCGAGTTGATTTATTATCATTTTTTGAAACGGATCAAGAATTGCAGGATGGTCTTGAGGAATATACAAAATCAATCTCCAAGCATTGGGATAGAGAAATTATGGAAGGTGCTGTTTTTCCCCCAACTTTAAAAACCGAAAAGAAATTTGAAAAGGAAAAAGTATTGAATGGAACTTTTGGCATCCCTTTAAAACCATTTATCCAAAATGCAGAACCTGAAAGAGATGCAGCCACACTCATTATTGTAAGTGAAGAAGAAGGAGAGATAAGTATGCCCCTTCATGAGGGCATGGGGCTAATTCTTGGCTTTTCCATTAATGGCAAGCCTTTAAAAGAGGATGGTCCGGTTTATGTTTATTATAGCGATGGAAGAAATAAAGATAACCCAATAAAAAAAGTTAAAGCTTTGAAGATCAGTTAATCCCTGCGGAAGGGGCGATAATTCCGCCCCTTCTTCATACTGGACGCTATAATAGATCAGCAGCTAATTGTGCAAGTCCAGATCTTTCTCCCTTTATGAGCTTAACATGACCCGCGATTGTTTGGTCCTTAAACCTCTCTACCACGTATGTTAATCCATTATTATAAGCATCTAAATAAGGGTGATCAATTTGTTCAGGATCTCCCATTAACACTATTTTACTTCCCTCTCCTACGCGTGTAAGAATCGTTTTAACCTCGTGTTTTGTTAAATTTTGTGCTTCATCAATGATGATATATTGATCTGGAATGCTCCTTCCTCTAATATAAGTTAATGCCTCAACTTCAATGGAACCCATCCCAGCCAATATGGCATCCAACTCCCCAGGCTTTTTAACATTAAATAAATATTCCAGGTTATCAAAAATCGGCTGCATCCATGGCCTAAGCTTTTCCTCTTTTTCACCAGGCAGAAAGCCTATATCTTTTCCAACTGGTACAATCGGGCGGGCTACAAGCAGCTTTTTGTAATATCCATAGTCTTCTGTCTGCATAAGTCCAGAGGCAAGAGCAATAAGTGTTTTTCCGGTTCCTGCCTTCCCTGTTAAGGTAACAAGAGGAAGATCCTTTCTTAATAGAAGTTCCATGGCTATCGTTTGCTGAACATTTCTAGGTTTAATTCCCCATATATGGTCATAATCAAAAATAAGCTTCTTAACTTTTTTTCTTGTTTTATCTACAATTCCTATTGCTGACGACGATGATCCTAATGCATCCTTCATTACAAGAAATTGGTTAGGGAATACTGGAAAAGTGACGGCTTCTGAGATGGAAAGCTCACCCTTTTCATAAAAACGATTCAACGTTTCCTTCGCAATATATACTTCCAAAAATCCAGTATATAGGTGATCATTCTCAATAACCCGATCACTAAGGTAATCTTCACTTATTAGACCGATTGCATCTGCTTTAACCCTTACGAGTGCATCTTTACTTACTAATATGACCGTTTTTCCATCTTCCTTTGTTTCTTCCTCTAATGATAAATTTTTTGCTACTGCCAAAATTCGATTATCATTCGTTTTTTCAATAAAAATATCTTGTAACTGTTGAAATGAACGATGGTTTAATTCAATTCGCAAGCTTCCGCCATTTTCAAGAGGAATTCGTTCATGAAGTTTTCCTGTACCCCTAAAGCTGTCAATCAGCCTTGATACGTGTCTTGCATTCCTGCCAATCTCGTCCATATATCTTTTCTTCGAATCAACTTCCTCTAGCACTACGGCTGGAATAACCACTTCATTTTCTTCAAAGGAAAAAATTGAATGCGGATCTTGTAACAAGACGTTTGTATCTAACACATATATTTTACTCAATCTGATGCCTCCTGCTCCTCTTAGGTCTATTAAACAGTGGAACGAATGGAACTTTGGTAAAATATATGATTTACCGTATAAAGATAGACGAAATTTTGCACAATAACCGTTAATGATTCCTTTAATAATGCTTTAGCTTTCTGAAATGGACTAGCTAAAGCCTAAGTATAGGAGATGGTGAAAATTGAAAAAGCAGTTGTTTATCGGACTTGCAATCATACTGATGGCGGGATGTGGAATCAATAATAATCAAAGCCAAGAAAATCCAAATCAAAATTTAGTAAATGTCAAAAACAGTACTATACAAGAAGTTGATCGTACAACTGGGCAGCATATCTCAAAGCGTTTAGTCAACCTCGCTACAAGCATTCCTAATGTAAACGATGCTACCGCAGTTGTTCTCGGCCGATATGCGATTGTCGGAATTGATGTCAACAAAATCTTGGAGAGATCAGAGGTTGGTGCCATTAAATATTCAGTAGCGGAAAGCTTGAAAAATGATCCTGACGGAGCAAGAGCTATTATCATTGCTGATCCTGACATAAATGCACGTTTAAGAGAAATTTCAGATGATATTCAAAACGGGAAGCCTATTCAAGGAATAATGAATGAATTAGCAGACATTGCCGGCCGTTTAATGCCTGAAATTCCAGCAGACATTATAGATCCTAGACCAAAGAATGCCCCAGAGGAACCGAAAAAGAAATTAAATAATCCTGATGAACGAAAGCTTGAGAATGAACAAGAAGAACAGTCAAACCACTTTAAGGATAAACATGAATAAGTAATCAAATAAGGAAAAGCGGCCAATGGACTTTGTCGATGACAATTTCTAATAGCGCACGAAAAAGGCCCAGTCATTCGACTAGGCCTTTTTCATTGCGTCCATTACCTGTTTATCTAGACGTGCTGCTGCATCCTTATCATATGTTTTGTCATATTGGGGTTCAGAAATAATCTTGGAACCGTAGAACATGACATCCCGTACTTCATGAATAGACAATTCTAGAAGAGCAAGCTTTAATGGAACACCATCTAGCTTTTCCTCCTTAACAGTAACATCTCCTGTTATGGAATATGTAGATTCATTTGCGATTAAATTAATTACCGCCTTTTTGTTCTCTTTTATGTTTTGAACAATTCTTGAACGATTATCAACCGCAAATTGAATAGTCCCTTCATCTTTGGCCAGTACCCATGAAATGGCACTAACATTTGGTCCGCCCGTTTCGAAATCAATTGTCGATAACGTGACAAACCTTTCTTGCTGCAATGCATCAAAAAGTGGTTTAATTAATTTTGGTTCTACTTGATTTGCCATTCAAATTCCTCCTTCATTCTACATCATATTATGCCCATCCTTAACTTTCAACCGATACATATTATCAGCATACAAAAAGAAAGTCGTATTAAAGATATACATCATATATAATTATAATAGGCTTTAGTGAACTTACCAAACGAATAGGATTACAAGGCAATGAATAAATCATTTATGAAAATAGTTTTGAGGTGTACGCGATGAGAGTTAAATGTGTTTTATGTGATAAAATTGAATCCATTGAAGATCAATCATTTCAGGCAAAAAGACTTAGGAACAGGCCGATCCATACTTATATGTGTAAGGATTGTGAAGCTAGAATAACAGCAAATACCCAAAAAAGAATGGAAACTGGCAACTTTAAATTGTACCAAAGCAAAGTAAAGGAAGAAGAATGGTAACAAGAAAAGCGGAAGCGCCTTGTTCACCCCCGACAAGCACAAGACGAGCCTTTCGGAAAGGTGTTCTTTACCTTTCTGGAAGGATTGGCTTGTGACCTCGAGGGGGTAGGCGCTGGAGTTAGACAATTCAAAAGAGGGAGGCCTTTGCCTCCCTCTTTTGTCATATAAAATCCTACTCTTCTGGGTAATTTACATATTTTTCAGGTTCCGATTTAATCTGATTCAGCATGACTTCAATAAGTTCTATTGGAAAACGGGATTTTTTTCTTTCTCCGTCTTGATCAAAGTGAACATAGTACATGATTTCATCTTTTTCAATTTGAATATCTGATAGTCCGTGCTCTTCTATTAGCATATCCTCAAACATTTTTACTGTTTCAGCTGCAGCTTTATCATCTGGCCGTTCCAAAATAACAACTTTAATCGATAGCCAATTATACAAAGTATCTTGTAATGATTTCATATTATATCATCTCCATCCTACACCTGTTTTCCTTCTTGCTTTTTTGACTGATGAAGACGGATTTTGTAAATAATTAATATTAATGCTGCAACTACTAAGCCTTCTGTAATCGGGAGGAATACTGCAAAGAATGTCAGGACAGTACACCCTAGAATAAGAAAGAGATAGATAATAGCCGATTTTGCTAACGGCAATTTTTTCGCAAAACCTAATTTAAATACAATAATACAGAGCAAAATAATGGTCAAATATAACATCCACATTCCTAAGCTTGAATTTTCTTGCACTTTAAATAAAGCAGCGAAAAAAGACAGCCGTTCATTTATATCAACCATTTTCTTCTCCCCCTTAAAAGTTTTTTAGCTCATTTCAGCATATTTTTTCTTTTTCGCAATTCTTTCACGTTCATTTTTATCAAGGATTTTTTTACGTAAACGAATTGATTCTGGTGTTACTTCACAATATTCATCTTCGTTTAAATATTCTAAAGCTTCTTCAAGCGTCATAATACGCGGCTTCTTCATTGTTGTCGTTTGTTCTTTCGTTGCAGAGCGAACATTTGTAGCTTGCTTAACTTTCGTAATATTAACTGTGAGGTCACTTTCACGATTGTGCTCCCCGACAATCATTCCTTCATAAATTTCCGTTCCTGGCTCGACAAAGATTGTTCCACGATCCTCTACCTGCATTATCCCATAGGTTGAAGACTTTCCGCTTTCCATGGAGACGAGAACACCTTGACGTCTTCCGCCGACCTGTCCTTGTGCCATTGGCTGATAGCTATCAAAAGTATGATTGATGATTCCGTAACCGCGTGTTAATGTTAGGAATTCAGTTGTGTAACCAATTAGCCCACGGGCTGGAACATTAAAGATTAAGCGTACTTGACCATTCCCATTATTAATCATATCAATCATTTCGCCTTTTCTAGCTCCAATTGATTCCATAATAGAACCTGTATGCTCTTCAGGTACATCGATTTGCACACGTTCAACAGGCTCGCATCGCACACCATCAATTTCCCTTACAATGACCTCTGGCTTGGATACTTGAAGCTCATATCCTTCACGGCGCATATTTTCAATTAATATAGATAAGTGTAATTCTCCACGGCCTGAAACAATCCACGCATCTGGAGAATCTGTATTATCGACTCGAAGACTTACATCTGTCTGCAGTTGTGAACGGAGTCTTTCTTCCACTTTTCTAGAAGTAAGGTATTTACCTTCTCTGCCGGCAAACGGACTATTGTTCACAAGAAATGTCATTTGCAATGTTGGTTCATCGATACGAAGAATTGGCAAAGCCTCTTGATGTTCAACAGGACATACGGTCTCACCAACATTGATATCCTCCATGCCTGATAGAGCAATTAAATCCCCGGAATAAGCTTCTTCAATTTCCTGGCGTTTAAGACCAAAGAAACCAAAGATTTTTGTTACCCGAAATTGTTTAATGGAACCATCTAGCTTCATTAATGCCACTTGCTGACCAACTTTAATCGTTCCACGAAACACTCGTCCTATACCAATTCTACCTACATAATCATTATAATCAAGTAAAGCTACTTGAAACTGTAAAGGTTCTTCACGATTGTCTACTGGTGCCGGAATATGATTTACTATCGCATCATATAGAGCCTGCATGTTCTCGTCTTGTTTAGATGGATCCGTACTTGCTGTACCATTGATACCTGATGCGTAGATAACCGGAAATTCAAGCTGATCTTCAGTTGCTTCCAGTTCAATAAATAAATCTAGCACCTCATCAATTACTTCCTCTGGACGGGCAAAATCACGGTCAATTTTATTGACTACAACAATCGGTGTTAAATTTTGCTCTAATGCTTTTTTAAGAACAAAGCGTGTTTGTGGCATGCAGCCTTCATAAGCATCAACGATAAGCAGAACACCATCAACCATTTTCATGATACGCTCTACCTCACCGCCAAAATCAGCGTGTCCAGGTGTATCAAGAATATTAATTTTTGTATCTTTATACTGAATCGCGGTATTTTTTGCTAAAATAGTAATTCCGCGTTCTCTTTCAATGTCACCTGAATCCATTGCACGTTCTTCAACATGCTCATTAGATCTAAAAGTGCCAGCCTGCTTAAGCAGCTGGTCAACCATTGTTGTTTTACCATGATCAACGTGAGCGATGATAGCAATATTTCGAATGTCTTCTCTAAGTTTCAAGGAAGTTCCTCCTACCTGTATTTAACAATTAACATCAATTTCACTTTTTCAAATCTATAACTGAGACATTATATCATAAATATAGTGGAAACTTAAATCGTTTTTGTGTAAAATAATTATTTGTAGACAATGTTTTTCATAAGAGGCAAAATAAACACCCAAAATGGGAGGTTACATAAAATGAAACAAATCAAATGGCCATTATTAGCTTTTGCGATTGCGGCCGCACTATGCATGATGGGAATTGGAGTTGCAATTGCTGAAAAAAGTGTTGCAGGGATTATTGGCGCAATCATATTATTAATTTTGACAATGGGCTTTGGATTTAAAACAAAGAAGAAATTGAGAGAAAGCGGACTTCTATAAGATAAAAAAACGACCGCCAAGTTTATTGGACGGTCATTTTTTTACCATTTGCCATTATTTAAATACTTCTCCATTATTTCCTGATGAAGGCCTGGTTTTGAAATAAAAACTGTATTATTTTCAAGCATGCTTAAAGCATCGCCCTTTAATGTAGTGGCAAGACCGCCAAGTTCTTCAACCAATATAATCCCAGCTGCAATATCCCATGGTGCAAGACGCATCGTGATATAAGCATCTAGCCTGCCTGAAGCAATATACGCCATCTCCAAAGCGGCAGATCCATATGAACGAGTTCCTCGTGCATCCTTCACTAATGGAGATAAGAGAGCTGGATCAATGCGTTTATTTTCAGTAACCCATGTGGCATTTATTCCAATAACGGCTTCCGAAATAGACACTTTCTCTAGCGGAGGCAATGGTAGATCATTTAGAAATACCCCGCTCCCCTTCATTGCATGATAAAGCTCATCGTGAACAACATCGTATATTAAACCAACCTTCCCAACACCGTCTTCATAAATTCCAATAGAAATTGCAAAATTCCTCTGCTGATGTATGAAGTTCATTGTCCCATCTATTGGGTCAATGATCCAAACAACACCAGTTAAATTATTTAACTTGTCACCAAAACCTTCCTCACCTAGGATTTTATGGTCGGGAAAACTTTCCTTTATTTTTTTAATGAAAAATTGCTCTGTACTTTTATCAATATCTGTTACTAAGTCATTTGCATTCGTTTTTGTTTGAATGACTAGGGTTTTACTAAAGGACCTTTTGATATTTTCTCCAGCTTCTTTAATCCATTTCGTTGCACAATTATTAATTTCTGTCCAATTCATTGTGGTTGAACCCTCCCCATCATCCCGCATACTCGCTATTTCACCTAAAGGGATATTTATTAATCATACAATAAATAACAATAGCTTAATTGAAGCAGAATGACACTTCAAGCATTATCCTTTCACAGTAGTAATAAATTTAATCGTTTATTGAAAAAACAACAAAACGAACTCCCAAATTTGGTGAAGGAGTTCGTTGTTATAGGTTAAGTCTAATTTCAATATACATTTTCTATTTTCTTTCCCCTTTACCTCTTTCATTCAGACACTTTAGTTAAAGTGCTTTAAGGCGTAAAAGTTCTTGTCTGATTTTTTCAAGTTTTTGTTTACTTTTCAATTGTAAATCTTCATTCTTATCATTCATTGCATCAAATAATGTTGCTAGTTCGTAATCTAATTCTAATCGAAGGACTGCGGTACGTTCTCTTTCGCCTGCTTTGTTTTTAACTGTGTTCATCAGTTGTTTCATAAAAATCACCCCTTTCTAAAAATCTAGTTTAAATTTTCTGACTATTATTTATTTATAATATGAGGAATTTGAGTCAGTTGCAACAAATATGTGTGAATACCTATATTTACAAAAATGCCTGAAGCATAGCGGTTTTTGTTTATGAACAGGTATGCTACAATATTTCAGAATATATTTTTTTTGATAATGACTAAGTATTTTGGATAATTAATACTGTTTAGTTTTGAGGAGGTTGCAAATGTCATTTTCAGGATTTACGAATAAAGATTTTGATGTTTTTAAGATCGATGGACTAGAGGACCGGATGGAGGCCTTAATTACTCATATACGACCAAAACTTGATGAATTAGGACAATATTTTGCTCCAATGCTTGCCATTCAGACTGGAGATGAAATGTATCCACATGTAGCCAAACATGCACGCCGGACAGTAAACCCTCCTAAGGACACCTGGGTTGCCTATGCAAGTAATCCTCGGGGTTATAAAATGCTGCCTCATTTTCAAATAGGACTTTGGGAAACACATGTTTTCATCTGGTTTGCTCTTATATATGAAGCTCCTAATAAAGAAGACTTCGGAAAAAAATTAGAAAAGAATTTAAATAAAATTTATAAACAAACTCCTAAACACTTTGTTTGGTCTGCAGATCACACTAAACCGATGGGACAGCTGCATGGAGAACTGACTAAAGAAGACTTAAAAGACATGTTTATTCGGTTACAAAAAGTAAAAAAAACGGAGATTTTATGCGGCTTACATATTCCAAGAAAAGAAGCAATAGAAATGGATCCTCATGCTTTTCTTGAAAATGCAGAATCTGTTTTTAAAACATTAATACCTTTGTATAAAATGTTTTAAACAAAAGAGAGAGAAAATAGGCAGTGGCCCCTATGGCTTTTTTAGGCGGCCACATGCCATTATTCACATTTTTTTATTTCTTAATTCTAACCTCTTTTCCTGCTTCTGACTCTTTTACAGCCTTTAATGTATGATATGCTGAAAAGCCGCTTACCTCTTCAAACTCATTGCAAATATTTCGTTCCTGGGCTTTACCTGGAACGATTTCTTTAAATCTTCTATACGCATCTAAATATTTTTCACGGTTTACACCTTTCCCATAGATCTCCTCAACTAACTGAAAGTAATGAATAACATCAATTATTTCATCTGTTGACCAATCTGGGTCAATTGGGTATTGGTATTCCATTTCTGTCACCTCTTTTGCCTAAAACATTATTTATGTATTACATTGTCCATTTTTTGCGAATACTCTCTCCATCTGAGATCATTCGACTAAATAGTTCTTGTACAGTTGGAACATCATTAATTAGTCCCATTACTTGCCCTGCCCAAGCAAATCCTTCTTCCTCTATCCCTTCGTGAATATATTTTTTATTAGCCTTCCCGCTAATCAAGTCTTTCAATTGCTCAAAGCCGCCATTTTGCTCCTCAATTGCTAGAATTTTCTCTGTCCATGAATTAGAAATGACTCTGGCCGGAGCCCCTATTGTTTTTTTAATAACAACAGTATCATTTTCACTTCCTTCGACAAGCCTTTTTTTATAGATGTCTGATGCATGAATACACTCCTTAGTCGCAATAAATCTCGTTCCCATTTCAATGCCCTCTGCACCAAGGCTAAGGGCCGCCATAAGCCCCCTGCCATCCCCAATCCCTCCTGAAGCGATTACAGGGATGGAAACTGCATCTACGACTTGAGGGGTTAATACGAACGTTCCAATATCGTCTCGTCCTAAATGACCTCCCCCCTCTTGTCCGACAACCATAACCGCATCTGCACCAAGCTCTTCAGCTTTCACTGCCTGCCTTTTTGCCGCAACGAGAACTAGCTTTTTCACATTTACCCCTTTTAATTGCTCAAAAATGGGAGCTGGGTTTCCACCAGTCATCGAAATAACAGGAACCTCTTCCTCAATCGCCACATCTAAATAGTGTGAAAATGGCCTGCCATGCTGCCCGATGGCAAAATTAACACCAAATGGCTGATTCGTCAATATCTTCACTTTTCGAATTTCTTCTCTTAAAGCATCCGGGCTTTCTAATGACATTGCCGTTACTTGTCCAAGTCCTCCAGCATTCGAAACAGCAGCTGCTAAATCTGAGTAAGCAAGATGGGCAAGCCCTCCCTGTATGATCGGGTATTTAATGTTTAATAATTCTGTTACTCTTGTATTCCAGTTCATAAAAAAACCTCCTTCAAACCCTTATGTATGTTAACTTCTATTTTACTGTTATATTTTCCTGTTAACATCTAAAACTAAAGAAGATAAGATAATTTTCTCCTAAAAAAAATAATACGATTATTACTCATCAAATTTTCTATGCAAAGAAAGGGAATAGTGCTATAATTCAAATGTTTTATGACTTTTTGTGATGCAAAATTATAATTAAAGAGGTGTGGAAATACATTGTCACAATTAGAAACACCGTTATTTAGCGGCTTACTTGCACATGCTAAAAAAAATCCAATTCAATTTCATATACCAGGCCATAAAAAAGGAGCGGGAATTGATCCCGAATTCAGAGAATTCATTGGCCACAACGCACTTTCAATAGACCTTATTAATATCGGTCCTCTTGATGATCTTCATCAGCCTAAGGGTATGATTAAAGAGGCTCAAGATTTAGCTGCAGAAGCTTTTGGTGCAGACAGAACCTTCTTCTCTGTACAAGGAACAAGCGGAGCAATTATGACAATGGTCATGGCCGTTTGCGGACCTGGAGAAAAAATAATTGTTCCAAGAAATGTTCATAAATCAGTCATGTCAGCGATTGTTTTTTCGGGTGCAACCCCGATATTTATTCATCCCGAAATCGATAAAGAACTTGGGATCTCTCACGGAATTACAACCGAATCTGTCTCGAGGGCTCTTGAACAGCACCCTGATGCAAAAGGAGTTCTCGTCATTAACCCAACCTATTTCGGAATTTCGGCTGACTTGAAGAAAATTGTTGAAATTGCTCATTCATATCAAGTCCCCGTTCTTGTAGATGAAGCGCACGGTGTTCACATTCATTTTCATGATGAATTACCGCTATCCGCCATGCAAGCAGGCGCTGATTTAGCAGCAACTAGTGTTCATAAGCTTGGCGGATCGATGACACAAAGCTCGATATTAAATATGCGTGGAAACCTTGTTTCAGCCAAAAGGGTACAGACCATTCTAAGTATGCTTACGACAACATCAACATCCTATTTATTGCTTGCCTCCTTGGATGTTGCTAGGAAACGCCTAGTTAATGAAGGAAAAGAATTAATCGATAAAACAATAGAACTTTCACAGTCTATACGCCGGCGCATAAATGAAATTGAGCATGTCTATTGTGTTGGAGAAGAAATCCTTGAGTCTGATGCTGCACATGGCTATGATCCAACAAAGCTGATTATTTCTGTTAAGGATCTTGGGTTAAATGGGTTTGATGTAGAAAAGTGGCTACGTGAAAAGTACAATATTGAAGTCGAAATGTCTGACCTATATAATATCCTTTGTATTATTACGCCTGGAGATACTGAATATGAGGGGGATATGTTAGTAAAGGCGCTTCAAGAATTATCTGCGGAAAGACACGGATTAACTGAAAAGCTTGATACTCAGGTATTATTGCCTGATATTCCTGTATTGGCCGTTTCTCCTCGCGATGCCTTCTATGCTGAAACTGAACTCGTTCCTTTTGATGAATCAGAAGGAAGAATCATTGCAGAATTTATTATGGTCTATCCTCCTGGTATTCCTATTTTTATTCCGGGAGAAATCATAACGAAAGAAAATCTTACTTATATTAAAACAAACATGGAAGCTGGCCTTCCTGTTCAAGGGCCAGAAGATTATGATTTTAAATATTTGCGAGTGATTAAAGAGTATAAAGCTATCAGATAGAAAAGAAATTCAAAGAAAAACCTTCCCGAAATAAATTGGGAAGGTTTTATTTATAAACGAAATTTATTATTATATTTCTTCTTGATGATGGCTTCCCTCACAGCAGCTGCAATCTGCCTTGGAATATAGAACTGTTACTTTCTCATCTTCGAAATAATCAATTGTAGAATTACACGCTTGGCATACAATTGTACCCATTCTTTCATTCCCCTTTGTAATTAAGATCAATTTGAAAACGCTTAATCATCGTTAATTACATAATAATATAACACAATTGTTTTATCAAGGGTTAATTGTATGTCACATTAAGAAATAAAACAGGCTATTTTCAGCCTGTTCTTCTCATTCATATTGGGTATGGAAAGTAGTCGCTGGTAAGGTGAGCTTAAAAAATTCACATAAGTCTTCTGCTTGGTGGCGATTATCCAATTTAAAGGCGTGTTGCAAATGTTCAGCATCTTCGAGGTCCTTAGGGTCGAGGAGTGTGGAGCGGCCAGTTTGCATACATACAACAAGAGGTTTTCCGAAAAATAAATTTGTAAACACAATCCCAAAATCATAGCGTGTTAGTTCAGTAGTAAAACCAACAAATCGGACCTTCACATTTTCATGCTCATCATAGAGCTTTTCAAATAGATCCATATTACTCCTCCTTTAATTTTAATATTTAGAATATTATTATAATTTAAATTCAGTTGCATTACAAGGTTTTTGTGAAAAATCTTTGTTAAAGCTGTTATTCGTTTTTATTCAGTGCTAGAATGAAAGGGAAAGTATTATAAGAAAAGCGGAAGCGCCTTGCCCACCCCCGACAAGCACAAGACGAGCCTCACGGAAAGGTGTTCTTTACCTTTTTGTGAGGATTGGCTTGTGACCTTGAGGGGGTAGGCGCTGAAGCTAGACAGTTCTCAAATTCGAGAAAAGTTATACTTTCTTATCTTTTGAAAAAATGGGGGGATGGATGTTGGCAAGTAACGCATACATAAAACTCGTGCCTTCATCAGAAAAAGAACATATTACGACAGATGAAGTAAAAGAATTATTTCAATACTATAAAGCCATTACTGCGAAAACAGGTGACCAAGTTGATTGGAAGTACAATGAAGCTGCTTTTCCATATGAAATAAAAGAAAAACCCGAGGGAAAAGGGAAATGGTTCTATCTGCACTCCAACAATGACAGGTATCACACAATTTTACTAGGAATAGACCAAGAAACAATTCGGAACGAAGATGGATCCGATCGGGAACAATCATATATTCAAGTAACGTTGCCGGAATCAGCTACATTCGGCGATAAAGGGAAAGCTAACGAGTTTTGCCGCTATTTAGCAAAGAAGCTAAAAGGCGAATTGCATTTATTCAATGGAAGAGTTATGTATTTTTATCCCAGAAAATAATAGAAAATAGTAAATAAATAGAAGAACAGCAAAAGGCTGTTCTTCTATTTTGCAATCTAATGAGGTGAATAAATTGTTAACAAAAAAAATAATTTTCTTTGGAGTATTAGCTCTTGTCATCACTTTAAGTACTCCTATTATTTTCGTCTCCTATTTCGAGACAAAACCTGCACAATTAAGTCAGGACATTTTATTTGGCGGACCTTTTCCTTTCGCTGAACAACGGAATTCTCTGCCTGAAGCTGAACATGATTACCCTTTAGAATTAAAGTTTACCTCTCCTCTTGAGAAAGAAACAAACTTTAAGGTAATACCCTTCCTATTTTCGTTTATTTGTTTTTATCTATTTTTCTTCTCTTTATACTACATCATTTCTAGATTTTTCAGTGGACGTCAATTAAAAGAGCCAAAATAAGGGCTCTTTTTCCCTTCCCTCAGCTCAAACTCCCATTAAAGTCATTGTAAAATGAAACGATGCATATAAAGACAAGCTAAGTGCTGTAACAAAGAATGTTTTTTTTACTGATCTCACAATGTAATTTCCAATGATGATAGCTAAATATAAAAATACGAAGAACATCAGTACTTTAAAAATAAGCTGATCGTACCTCGATAGCCACTCAATAAAGGTGTAGCCGCTCCATATAATTAGCTGCAGCAGCAATGCAGTATATACCTTCATTTTTCCACCACCAGATTTGTTATTTCATATCTCTTATTAGCAAAAATTGATTGAGAGCCAAGTTCCAAAGATATATGTCTAAGTAATATATGTTGAACCTGCTCATCTTATTTTTCATTTCTGTAACATTTAGGTGACAAGTCACTAATATCCATTTTTTATGATAAAATACTTATTAATCTCTAATAATTGGATAATTAAACTTAAGTAACTGATACAAATAATGAAAAAGTGAGGAATAGAATATGAAAGTGTTTTTGCTTTTTTTCATAGCCTCTTTCTTGTTTATTACCTCATGCAATCATTTTAAACCTCAAGATGAACTGATTTTTGATAATAATAGAAAGCAAATTATTTTCTTTTCAAATGAAAAGGATTATGAAGAGGAAGCCTCCTACTATGATGCGATTATCGAGCTAAAGAAGGAATTTCCAGACGAAATTAAAAATATGAAAATTATCTCAAGCGACAAAGCCAAAAGATATTATGAAGCATTTGATGTCCAGAGCAGCCCCACTATCTTAATCATTCATCAAGAAAAAGTAATCGTCAAAATTAAGGGTGATACTTCAACAGAACAAATAATCAAACCTTTATCAGATGCCTTAAAAAGTGAATGGTCGACAAGCAATTAACGTATAGTCCTATACATATAAAAAAGTCCTTTTCCAATTGGAAAAGGACTTTTCTGATTATGTTATTTAATAATATGGATCGGACTGCCTAGTGCAACTTCTGCAGCTTCCATTGTAATTTCGCCTAATGTTGGGTGAGCATGAATGGTCATTGCAAGATCTTCAGCCGTCATACCCGCTTCAATAGCTAAGCCTAATTCTGCAATCATATCTGATGCACTTGCTCCAGCAATTTGAGCACCAATCACCAAGCCATCTTCTTTACGTGTGATTAGCTTAACAAACCCATCTGTTGCATCTAACGCAAGTGCACGGCCATTTGCCGCAAATGGGAATTTAGAGGCAATTACCTCAATACCTTCTTCCTTAGCTTGCTGTTCAGTATAACCTACTGAAGCAAGTTCTGGATCAGAGAATACGACTGCAGGAATCCCTAGATAATCAATTTCAGAGCTATGTCCTGCAATGGCTTCAGCAGCAATTTTCCCTTCGTATGAGGCTTTATGTGCTAATTGAGGACCTGCAACAACATCACCAATTGCATAAATATTGCTGATATTCGTACGGCATTGCTTATCTATTTCTATTACGCCGCGGTCACTCATTTTTATGCCTACTTGCTCTAAGCCTAATTCGTCAGTATTTGGGCGTCTTCCTACCATAACGAAGAGATAATCTGCTTCAAGAGTTTTCTCTTCACCTTTAACCTCATACTTCACAGTGACACCATTTTCACTCTCTTCAACACCTTTTGCAAGTGCTTTCGTGATAAATTCGGCACCTTTTTTCTTAAGGTTACGTTTGACAAGAGCCGTCATTTGCTTTTCAAAACCAAGGAGGATATCATCTGCGCCTTCAAGGATTGTTACCTGTGTTCCGAAATTCGCATAAGCACCGCCAAGTTCAATTCCAATTACCCCGCCGCCAATAACAACGATTTTTTCAGGGATTTCTTGAAGAGAAAGTGCCCCTGTTGAATCTAGAACACGTTTTGAATATTTAAATGTTGGAAGCTCAATTGGACGTGAACCTGTTGCAATGATTGCATTTTTAAAGGTATACGTTTGCGCTGAGTTTTCATCCATAACACGGAGAGTGTTGGCATCAACAAAATATGCTTCACCACGTACAATATCAATTTTATTTCCTTTTAATAGACCTTCCACACCGCCAGTAAGTTTTTTCACTACACCGGCTTTAAATTCCTGTACCTTTGTAAAATCAACAGTTACATTCTCAGCTGTAATCCCAATTGAATCAGAATGCTTAGCTGTTTCATAACGGTGTCCTGCAGCAATCAATGCTTTAGATGGGATACATCCCACGTTTAAGCAAACACCGCCTAAATTTGCCTTTTCAACGATAGTCACTTTCTGGCCGAGCTGTGCTGCACGAATAGCAGCCACATACCCGCCAGGACCTGAGCCAATGACAATTGTATCTGTTTCGATTGGGAAATCTCCTACTACCATGTTTTATGCCTCCATTAACAATAGTTCAGGATCGTTTAATAAACGTTTAATATGATTTAACGCATTCTGGGCAGTTGCGCCATCAATGATGCGATGGTCAAAGCTTAATGATAATGTTAATACTGGAGCTGCAACAATTTCACCGTCTTTTACAATTGCCTTTTCCGAAATACGTCCAATGCCTAAAATAGCAACTTCTGGGTGATTGATAACAGGGGTAAACCATTGTCCGCCTGCTGATCCAATATTTGTAATTGTGCAGGAAGCCCCTTTCATTTCCTCAGAAGATAACTTGCCATCACGCGCTTTTGCAGCAAGCTCACTAATTTCATTTGAAATTGCAAACATAGATTTACGATCAGCATCTTTTACAACTGGTACTAAAAGACCCTTTTCAGTGTCTGCTGCTATACCAATATTGTAATAATGCTTTTGTATAATTTCTTGTGCGGCGTCATCAATTGATGTATTCAATACTGGGTATTCACGTAAAGCACTTGTTAATGCCTTCACTACATATGGAAGGAACGTTAACTTAATTCCTTTATTTGCAGCAACTTCTTTGAACTTTTTACGATGAGCTACAAGCTTTGTCACTTCAATTTCATCCATTAAAGTCACGTGTGGAGCTGTATGTTTTGAGTTTACCATCGCTTTTGCAATTGCTTTACGGATGCCGCTCATTTTTTCGCGAGTTTCAGGGTATTGCCCTTGTGGAATAACTTTTTGAACTGGAGCAGCTGCCACTTCTTCAGGTGCTGCCGTTGTTTCTTGTTCTTGAGCCACTGGTTGCTGGACTTGAACTCCCCCGCTTAAGAACGAATCAATGTCGGTTTTTAAGACCCGGCCATTATTACCGCTTCCCGCTACTTGCTGAATATCAACACCTTTATCACGAGCATATTTCCGAACAGAAGGCATCGCGATAATTCGGCGGTCAGATTTAGCACTTGTTTGAGTTTCGGCTTGATTTACTTCAGCTTCACCCGTTTTCTCTGGAGCTTGATCTGCGGGCTTATCATCTTCTTGATGTTCATCGCCTTTGAATTTTAAATTTTCATATCCAGGCGCATCAAATGTAATAAGAACTTGGCCAACAGTTGCAACAGTTCCTTCCCCGACTAAAATTTCTTCAACCGTTCCTTTAACAGGTGAAGGAATTTCTACAACTGCTTTATCATTCTGAACTTCGCATAATACATCATCTTCTTGTACTTTATCGCCTGCTTTAACGAACCACTTAACTATTTCCCCTTCGTGGATCCCTTCACCAATGTCAGGCAATTTAAATTGAAATGACATTTAGAATCATCCTCCTACACTAACAATATAAGGAAGGACAGAAGCTGGAAAGAAGAAAATCGGTATTTGTACCGATTTTCTATTACTTCCTTCATTCTCCCCTTCGAAAGAACATAATTACCTGCTTTTTAGAAAGTTAATACTTTCTTACCAGTTTCAATAATATCCTTATAGTTTGGAAGCCAAACTGTTTCAGCTTGCGGGAATGCAAAAACTGTATCCGGCGCTGCAACGCGAAGGACAGGAGCTTCAAGACTTAAGATTGCACGGTCATTTATTTCTGCTACAACATTAGCAGCAATACCAGCCTGTTTTTGAGCCTCTTGAACGACAATCGCACGTCCTGTTTTTTCAACCGATGCAATAATAGTATCAATATCAATTGGTGATACTGTACGTAAATCGATTACCTCTGCAGAATAGCCTTCTTTTTCCAATTCTTCAGCAGCCTTTAATGCTTCATGCACCATTGCTCCATACGTAATGATCGACAAGTCTTTTCCTTCACGCTTCACTTCAGCTTTACCTAATGGAATTGTGTACTCTTCCTCAGGTACTTCTTGACGGAAAGAACGGTATAATTTCATATGCTCAAGGAAAATGACTGGGTCATTATCACGAATGGCAGAAATTAAAAGCCCTTTTGCATCATAAGGTGTTGATGGAATGACAACCTTTACCCCAGGCTGTTGAGCCATTAACCCTTCCAAGCTGTCAGCATGCATTTCTGGAGTATGTACGCCTCCCCCAAAAGGTGAACGAATAGTCACAGGCGCATTATATCTCCCTCCAGAACGATAGCGCATACGTGCCAGCTGTCCAGAAATAGAATCCATTACTTCATATACGAATCCGAAAAATTGAATTTCAGGTACTGGACGGAAGCCTTGTAAGCTAAGACCAACCGCAAGGCCGCCGATTCCAGATTCAGCTAGAGGTGTATCAAATACACGCTCTTCGCCGAATTCATTTTGAAGGCCTTCAGTAGCACGGAACACGCCACCGTTTACGCCCACATCTTCTCCGAATACAAGAACATTCGGATCATTTTGCAATTCTGTGCGTAAGGCATCAGTAATTGCCTGAATCATTGTCATTTGCGCCATAGCTTACTTCGACTCCTTTTCTTTATATATTTCATATTGTTCTTTTAAGTTATAAGGCATTCCTGCTTCTTCATGCATGATTGAAATGAGATCAGTTACTTTTTGTTTAGGTGTATCATCTGCTTGTTTTATCGCAACTTTAATATCTTCTTTAGCTTTTTCAATTGTTTCATTTTCCATTTCTTCATTCCAAATTCCTTTATCCTCTAAGAACTTGCGGAAACGGACAAGCGGGTCTTTCTTTTCCCACTCATTATCAAGATCAGCTGTACGGTAGCGTGTAGGATCGTCTCCTGCCATCGTATGAGGACCATATCGGTAAGTTAGGGTCTCAATTAATGTTGGGCCTTCCCCATTGATTGCACGCTCACGCGCTTCTCGTACAGCCACATAAACAGCCAATGGATCCATTCCATCAACCTGAATTCCTGGAATTCCAGCTGCAACAGCTTTTTGAGCAAGTGTTTTAGCTGCAGTTTGTAAAGAAACTGGAGTAGAAATAGCGAATCTATTATTTTGAACAATAAAAATTGCTGGAGCCCCATAAGAACCTGCAAAGTTAATTCCCTCATAGAAGTCACCTTGCGAAGTACCGCCATCTCCTGTATAAGTCACAGCAACTGCTTTTGTTCCACGTTTTTTCATTCCTAGTGCTACCCCTGCTGCTTGAATGTATTGAGCACCGATAATAATTTGCGGAGCTATAACATTTACACCTTCTGGAATATTCCCACCCTCATAGTGTCCTCTTGACCATAAGAAAGCTTGAGATAATGGCAGACCATGCCAAATCATTTGCGGAACATCACGATACCCAGGAAGAATAAAATCTTCTTTCTCTAAAGCAAATTGGGAAGCTAATTGAGAAGCCTCTTGTCCTGCTGTTGGTGCATAAAACCCAAGTCTTCCTTGTCTATTTAAAGAAATAGAGCGTTGATCTAGTATGCGTGTATATACCATCCGACGCATTAATTCCTGAAGCTGCTCATCACTTAAATCAGGCATTGCAGATTCATTTACTACTTTTCCTTCCTCATTAAGAATTTGAAACGTTTGAAATTGTTCTTCAACATTTTCAAGCTGCTTCTTAACATCTAATTGTGCCAATCTTGTATTAGAAGCCATACGAGTCACCCTTTCCATTATTTTAAAAGAGACTTAATAATATGAGTACAATACAATTTCTAGATTGCCCAAAACTAAGTTAAAATAGAAAGCCAAAGCAGAGTGAATTGTATTTGGTAAAAAAAGAAAATATTCAGAAATAAATAATTGCCTAGATTCCCTGCTTCATTAGGTTTCCATTTTCTTAAGTTTATAACTTCTATTGTTGTTAACTCATATTCTATCTTATTCTGTATCAATTAAATTTGCAACAGAATTGATACACATTTCTATCAATGATTTTAAGTTTAAATCACATTATTTCTCCCGTCAACTACTTGATATTAAGTTTTTACAACGTTTTCACGTTTTTTAAGTAATTCCCTTCTATAAATTCTGTATTATAATTCTTCGTATCCTGTTCTATAAAAAAACGAAACACTTTCAGTG